>NZ_CAKKMM010000152.1:0-8954 GCF_918698205.1 Microbacterium sp. Bi128
GAGGGCCACTTGCGATTCCGGAGGCCCGACCCACTCGAGGTGATTGTCGATCTTCTCGCCCCGCAGCGCGCGGGGAAGGATCTGTTCGTCGGGCGGGATGGGGGTCACGCGGTCGGCGGCGAGGACGCCCTCGCCGGCATACGGGGGCCTGTCCAACCGGATTCCGACCGACCCGGCCAGCTGATGGGCGATGCTGTTGGCGACATCGAGGCGGCCCTGGTCGTCGTAGAAAGCGACGCCGGCGTTCACCGCGTTCAGAATGCCGAGCGCGATGGACTCTGCGTTCTGGGCTTCGTCGAGTGCCGTGGCCCGCGCGCGATGGGCCTGTTCCAATTTCCACGATTTTCGTCGCAGATTCCGTGCTGCCGCCCACGCGACGATCGCCATGCCGATGGTGAATGTCGGTAGAGCCACGACATTTGCCCACTCGAGCGCCGTTTTCGGCCACGCGCCGGCGTAAAAGAACCAGAAGGACGTGATGAACCCCGCACCGAAGACGGCAATCACGCTTCCGAACCACGGGAAACCGTAGGCCAACCACCAGATCGGAAAAATCGCAAGGATCGTCACGGCCGGGACGACGGCCAGCAATTCCGCTTTCAACAATGCGACCGAGATGATGTCCGAAACGGCGACGATGATCATCCAGGACGGTGCGTGTCGCTCCCAGGGGACCGTCAGTGATGCGATCGTAGCCGCGGCGGCTAGGGCGACCCCGAGCAGAACGGGCCAGGTCGGCAGAACGCTCGGTTGAGCGATCGCTGTGATCGCCACAATGAAAGCGATCCCGGAAATAAAAGGGAGCTGGGTGAGCGTGAACACGCGCACGCGACCGCGCACGCTCTTCATTTCCAACAACGACATTGTGGGGAAATTCACCTCAACCTGATTCGGCGGTACCCAGAAGCTACTCCATTTATGGGATCGGCACCGTCAACGTGCCTGCACGGGAATCGGTGGGTCCGGGGCGCGGCATCGAGACGAGCACGAGGGCGTCGTCGCGCGAGAGCCGATAATGCACATTATGTCAGATTGTGAGTCGAGAGCGCCGCGATGCCCGCGGCTCGGTGGCACGCGATCCCCCGACCAGCGGCACCCGAGGGGCGACGCCCGCCCCGCTGTCGTGGCGCGTTCAGGTGTCCTGTCGCGCTGATCGAGGCGGCAGGAGCGCGACACACTCGCCCCGGATCGGCGTCAGGATCGCTTCGCTGAGATCCTCCAGCTGATCGAGCTGTTCGCCCTCGAGAAGCTCGAACACGCGGGCGCGCACTTCGGCGATGTAGCCGGGGTCCACGGCTCGCAGCAGAATCACCCCCGGCTCGGTGAGTCTCGCGAGGGTTCGGCGCGCATCTGACGGGTCCGTGCTCCGCGCGAGGAGGCCGCGCTTTTCGAGTCGAGCCACGATGCGCGACAGGTGTGAGGGCGTCACGCTCGCCGTGGCGGCCAGTCGACCCATGTGGATCTCGCGGTCCTCGCCGACGGAGAGGCACCGCAGGACTCCGTACTCGGCGTGGCTCAGGTCGGCGCTTCGCTCGAGGTAGGCGTCGAGTTCCGCGGGAAGCCACATCATGACGCCCACGAGCAATGCCCAGGTCCGTTCCTGCTGCGGCGTGAGTCGGTCGGTCTGCGGCACCCTCCCACGATACGACTACTTGCCGCGGAAAGGAATGGCCTATAGCGTTCCTTTCCGCGGCAAGTATTGGCCGCTCCCCCTGAGACCTCTCGAAAGTTGACCCTCATGCGCGCTGCCCGATTCCACTCCTACGGAGCTCCCGACGTTCTCGTCGTCGAGGACGCGCCCGAACCCCACGCCGGCGAAGGCTCGGTCCGGATCCGCGTGCAGGCGACGAGCGTCAATCCGATCGACGTGCTCCTGCGTGCCGGCCAGCTCGCTCAGGTGCTGCCGCTCTCCCTGCCCGCCATCCCCGGCCGGGATGCCGTCGGGGTCGTCGACGAGGTCGGACCCGGTGTGACGGATGCACAGGTGGGCGACGTCGTGTTCGGTCTCGGCGGCGTGAGCGACACGACCGCGGAGTTCGCCGTCCTGACGGCCTGGAGTGCTGTCCCGGAGAGCTGGTCCACGACGCAAGCGGCGGCAGCGGGACTGGCTTCCGCCACGGCGGCGGCGGCTCTCGACGTCCTCGGCGACCTGCGCGGTGCGACGCTGCTGATCGAGGGAGCCTCGGGGGCCGTGGGGGGCGCCGCCGCGGCATTCGCCCTCGCCGCCGGCGCCGTCGTGATCGGCACCGGAAGCGCGAGCCACCACCCGTACCTGGAGTCGGTGGGCATCCTGCCCACGACGTACGGCCCGGGGCTGGCAGAGCGCGTGGCTCGCCTCGCGCCGCACGGCGTCGACGCGGCACTGCACTCGGCGCCGTCCGCCTCGCTCCCCGACCTCGCGGACATCGTGCGAGACCGCTCGCGTGTCGTCACGGTTCTCGACGCTCCGGGCGCTGCGCGACTGGGCCTTCACAAGGTCGACGCGCGCAACGATTCGACTCTGCTGCGCCGTGCGGCCGCACTCGGTCGCGCCGGCCTCTATGTCCCCCGTGTGGCGCACGAGTTCCCCTTGGCTCAGGTCGTCGCCGCACACACCGTCGCGGAGAACGAGGGCGGCAAGGTCGTCATCACGCAGCCGTGACGGAGGTCACGGCTGCCGACGCGGGCGCGGACGCGGCGGGGTGAAGACGGCGGTGCGTCCTCTCCCCCGGGGGCGCGCCTTCACTTCTCCGTGCGGCAGCGGGTAGAGCGCCCGCGCCTCGTCCTGCGTCGCGATCGGGCGGCCCACTCCCGCGCGATCTGCTGTGCGTTCGACGTTCCGCACAACGGACGGATGCCGCCCGGCACCGTCGGTCCGGTTAGCCTTGCGCGATGAGCACCGCGAGACTCCCCCGGGACCGCCGTCGCACCGCCTCGATCGTCCTGGCGTCGATCGCCCTCGCCGGGCCGACGTTCCTGCTCGCATGGGTGGGGTACATCGCCGTGACAGTGAGCGGGGCGTCCGGCATGATCGCGGTGCTGCCGATGGGGCTCTTCTGGCTCACGTCGTGGGTCTGGGGGATCCTCGCCTTCATCGCCCTGGGGCTGGGGGTGACCTCGACGCGGCCGGCCCTCCCCTGCCTCCTCGCCGTCGCCGCGCTCCTCGAGATCGTTCTCGGGTTCGCCGTCCTCGGCATTCCCTAGACGCGCGTGCGGATGCTCTCGTCTCGCTCGGGGACGGCCGTCAGTGGATCCACTCCGATGTCACGCCGATCACGCGGGATCCGTCCAGGTCGCCGAGCGAGAGCCCCGCGAAGCGGACCGCGGCCTCGGAGGTCTGCCAGCGGAACTTCGGGGTGTCGGTGATCGCGGCCTCGATGACGGTCTTCGCGGCGTCCTCCGCCGACTGGGCCTGAGCGAAGGAGGCGGTCGTGCGTTCCAGGTACGCATCGAGTTGCGCCTGGTAGGCGCCGCCGTCGTACCGCTCGACCGACTCGGTGAACGACGACGCCACGGCCGCAGGTTCGACGATCGCGACGTCGATGCCGAAGGGGGCGACGACCGGGGCGAGCGACTGCATGAGACCCTCGACGGCGAACTTCGCGCCGCAGTAGGCGTCGGCGAACGGCTGCCCCACCGCTCCCCCGACGCTCGTGACCGTCACGATGCGACCGTGGCCGCGCTCGCGCATGCCGGGCAGCACGAGGCGGGTCAACCGCGCGACCGAGAGGTAGTTCGTGTCGAGCTGCGCCTGGAGATCGGCATCCGAGAGCTGTTCCAGAGTGCCGACGGCGCCGCGCCCGGCGTTGTTCACGAGGATGTCGACGGGGCCGAGGTCGGCGACGAGCTCGACCGCGCCATCGGCGTCGGTCACGTCGAGCGCGCGGATGTCGATACTCACGCCGGCGGACTCGGCCGCCGCGCGAAGGGCGTCCGCTCGGGCGGGATCACGGACGGTCGCCACGACCGAGACACCCGCCGAGGCGAGACCGATCGCGGTGTGGAGGCCGATTCCGCTGGAGGTTCCGGTGACGAGGGCGATGCTCATGCTCCGACCCTAGACCCGCTCTCTCCGTGGGTTCACTCCCCCGTCAGTTCGCCGATCAGCGCCTCGACGCGGCCGCGGATGTCGTCGCGGATGCGGCGCACCGAGTCGGAACCCTGACCGGCGGGATCGTCGAGCTGCCAGTCCTCGTAGCGCTTGCCGGGGAAGATCGGGCACGCGTCTCCGCAGCCCATGGTGATGACGACGTCGGATTCGCGGACGGCATCCACGGTCAGGATCTTCGGGGTGTTCCCGGCGATGTCGATGCCCTCCTCGGCCATGACCTCGATCGCGACGGGGTTGATCTGATCCTTGGGCTCGGAGCCGGCCGAGAGAACGTCGATGCGGTCTCCGGCGAGGTGCTGAAGGTAGCCGGCGGCCATCTGCGAACGGCCGGCGTTGTGGACGCAGACGAACAGGACGGTGGGACGGGACATGAGGGTCTCTCTCGGGGTCAGGCGGCGCGCACGTGCGGCAGCAGGGCGTCGATGCGGTGGGAGATCTCGTCGAAGGCGGCCTCGAACGCGGCACGCGTGCCGACATGGACCGGGTCGGGGATCGACCAGTGCAGATCAGCGGATGTCAGCGTCTCGCGCGCGCGATCGCACACCGTGACGCGCAGATCATCGGGTCGTTCCAACTGGTCCAGCGTCTTCGTCGTGGCTCCGGACAGGTCGAGTCCGTGTGCGGCGGCGACGGCGATGGCGCCCGCTGAGACCCCGTCGGCGGGAAGCGTGCCGGCAGACGCGGTCTCCACGGATGTGCGCGCTCGCCACAGGTGCTCGGCGAGCTGCGAACGGGCGGAGTTCGCGGTGCAGACGAACACGACCCGCGGGACTCGAAGCTCCCCGTCGCGCTCCTCCGCGGGCAGGGCGTGCGCAAGGAGTCGCACGTAGCTGCGCCGACCGTCGCCCTCCGACCGGCGACGTTCGATCAGGCCCGCCGCGTCGAGCACCTTCAGGTGGTGCGCGAGGAGATTGGATGCCAGTCCCAGCCGCTCCCCCAGCTCCTGCGGCGACAGGTCGCCGAGCGCGAGCAGATCGACGACGCGCAGTCGCGCCGGATCCGCCAGTGCGGCGTGGCGCGCGGCCCGGAGTTCGAGAGGGACGGAGATCATTGCCTCAATCATCGTTGAGATATGTGCACGCCGCAACTCCTGGTCCTGCGGTGTCGGACGTCCCCGATACCGTCTCGGTCATGACCCGAGCAATCTTCCACACCGCCACGACCCTCGACGGATATCTCGCGACCGACGATGATGCGCTCGACTGGCTGTTCGCCGTTCCCGGCAGCGATGAGGCGGAGGCGGCGTTCGGCCGTTTCCTCTCCGGCGTCGGGGCGCTCGTGATGGGTTCGGCGACGTACGAGTGGCTCGTCCACCACGAGCGGCTTCTGAACGAGCCCGAGAAGTGGGAGCGGTTCTACGGCACGCGGCCGGCCTTCGTCTTCTCGTCGCGGGTGCTCCGCCCCGTGCCGGGGGCCGACATCCGTATCGTGACGGGCAGCGTTCGGCCGCAGTGGGAGTCGATCCGGGATGCCGCTGCCGACGGCGACGTGTGGATCGTCGGCGGCGGCGACCTCGCCGGACAGTTCATCGACGCGGGGCTGCTCGACGAGATCCGTCTCTCGATCGCTCCCGTGACGCTCGGCTCGGGGAAGCCGCTCCTCCCCCGGGTGCTCGGCGCCGACCGGCTGACGATCCTCGCAGCGAAGCAGGCAGGACAGTTCGTGGAGGTCGTCTACGCCGTCGACAGAGTCTCCGGGGCGTGATCGCGCCCCGGATGTGGCTTCGGCTCGATCCCGTCGCCGCGGATTTCGCCGCTCGGCCGACGCCCGGCGACGGAGCGCACGAACCTACGGACTCGAACCCGGCGCCCGGCGCGGTCAGCGGACCGCGCGCATCAGATCCGCGAGCACTCCGACGGCGATCGCGACGGCGGCGAGCACCGACAGCACCGCGAGGAGGATCCGTACCGTTCCGTTCGCCCCCGCCTTGCCGCGCGATCGAGCGAGCGCGACTGCGCCGGCGAGGAGACTCCCGCACGCGAGGACGCCGAGCGTGAGAAGGAGCCCCGCCCCGATCTCGGGCGTGTGCAGGTAGCCGAGCAGCAGCGCGCCGGCGTACACGATGCCGGCGGTGAGGACCCCGGCGAGCACGCGGGCACCGATGTCACGCCAGAACTTCTCCTCGCGGAGCCATGTCCCCACCCATCCCCACGGACTCGGTCGGGAGATGTCGGTGTCGTCGGGCACGTCTGAACCCTAGCTTCCGCGCCGTCGCCCTGGGATACGCTGCACGGCGTGTGCACTCGCATTTTCTGGAACAGCAACGACGTCGCCAAAACGGTCAGCCGCTGCATGGATTGGGCCGTCAGCGACGAGCCCGAACTGTGGTTCGTCCCCCGCGGAACGGTGCGAGGCGGAAATGCCGACCACGAGTCGCTGACCTGGACGTCGACGTACGCCAGCGTCGTGACGAGCATGTGGGGCATGGGCACCGTCGACGGCCTCAACGAGAAGGGTCTGGGCGCCCATGCGCTCTACCTCGACCCCGACGACGTCGAGTTCCCCCAGCCCGACGGGCGGCCCTCCGTCGCCAACGCACTGTGGGTCCAGTACCTGCTGGACACCTTCGCCACCGTCGCCGAGGTCGTCGCCCACATCGACCGCGTGCGCATCACGTCGCCGACCTTTCGTGGCATCCAGCTCGGCGTGCACATCGCCCTCGAAGACCCCTCGGGGGACTCCGCGATCATCGAGCCCCTGGGTGGCGAGCTCGTCGTGCACCACGGCCCGGAGTACACGGTGATGGCCAACTCCCCCACTCTCGACAAGCAGCTCGAGAACCTCCGTCGGTATCGGCCGTTCGGCGGCGAGCTCCCTCCTCCCGGTGACATCACCTCGACGGACCGGTTCGTGCGCTCGTCGTACTTCCTGCACTACCTGCCCGAGCCGGAGAACACGGAAGAAGCCGTTGCCGGTGTCTTCCAGCTCATCGCCAACGTCTCGGTGCCCTATGGCGCGCCGTACTCGACCGGCGACGTGTACCCGACCTGGTGGCGCGCGGGGGCCGACCTGACCAACCGCGTCTACTACTTCGGCTCGACCCGCAGCCCCAACATCTTCTGGGTCTGTCTCGATGACCTCGCCGACACGACCGAGGTGCGCAGAATCGACCCGCGAGAGCTCACGCTCGTCGGCGATCAGACCGCTCACCTCGAGCCGGCCGCGCTCCCCTACTGAGCGGGTCTCCCCGCGGGCCGCCTCCCGGGCGCCTCCCGGGCGCCTCCCGCTCAGGCTCCGCCGTCCGCCACACCCCGCGGTGCCAGCTCCACCCAGCCCCCGCCGAACTTCGCGGCGCGCCCGTCGCCCGACGATGTTCCGGTGAGGCGTCGCCGCACCCACGGGCCCACGTGCTCGCGGTAGTACGCTGTTCCGCGCAGCCGCTCGCTCTCGGGGATCTCGCGCAGGTGCCACCACCCGTTCGGCGCTTCGAACCCGACGGACTCGAGCACCCGCGCCGCCACGCGGTGATGCCCGCGCGCGTTCATGTGCAGCCGGTCGACCGACCAGAATTCCGGTTCGGCGAGCTCGCGGTCGAACCAGTTGTACGCCGTGATCACGTCGGGACGCGAGCGCAGCCGGTCCTCGACGGCGTGCGAGAGCCGGTCGCCGCGGCCCTGGACGACGCGGCCGAACGGCAGTCCCGCCGACGGGTTGGCGCCCGAGAGGACGATGAGCTGCACGCCCTCCTCGTCGCACCGGCGGACCACGTGGTCGAAGACGTCGACGATCCGCTCGATGCCCGTCCGCGGTCGCAGCATGTCGTTGCCGCCGCCGTTGAACGACAGGTGCGTGGGCTGGAGGGCCAGCGCGGGTTCCAGCTGCTCCTCGACGATCGGCCGGATGAGCTTGCCGCGGATCGCGAGATTGGCGTACTGGATCGGTTCGCCCGCGGCATCCGCCCACCCCTGGGCCGCGAGATCCGCCCATCCGCGGACGGTGCCATCGGGCAGTTCATCGCCGACGCCTTCGGTGAACGAGTCGCCGAGGGCGACGTACCTCACGGATGCCATCGCGCCAGCCTACGCGCGGACGGCGGGGCCGAGGCGCGGCGCGGCAGCCCTGGGTTCGGGGCGCGATTGTCCGTTCGGGGCGTGGAATACCGCGCCCCGAACGGAGGAACGCGCCCCAAAATCGGCCGCTGGCGGGCGCGTCAGTCCTCGTCGAGCGCGCGGCCGCGCTGCTCGCGCAAGGTCAGAGCTGCGACCACCGCGACAGCGAAGAACGCCGCGAACACCACGAAGAGCAGCGGTGCGCCGCCCCAGCCCAGCAGCGGCGGAACGCTCAGCGGCGCGATGATCGACGCGATGCGGCCGACCCCGGCCGCCCAGCCCGATCCCGTCGCCCGCAGCGGAGTCGGATAGGTCTCGGGGGTCGCGGCGTACAGCGCTCCCCACGCGCCGAGGTTGAAGAACGACAGGGCCATGCCCGCCGCGATGATCGCGACCTCGCCCGAGGCGGTGCCGAAGAACACCGCCGCCACGGCCGACCCGGCCAGGAACGTCGCGAGGGTCGCCCGGCGCCCCCACGCCTCGATGAGCCACGCGGCCACCGCGTACCCGGGCAATTGGGCGAGTGTGATGATGAGCGTGAAGCCGAACGAACGCACGAGGTCGTAGCCCTGCGATACGAGGATCGTCGGGATCCAGATGAACGCCCCGTAGTACGAGAAGTTGACGCAGAACCACAGCACCCACAGGGCCGCGGTGCGCGCGCGCAGGCGCGGCGCCCACAGAGCGCGCACGCGGGTGCGCTGCGTCGGCGTGCCGTGCTCGTCGATGACCGGGGCGGGCGACAGTGACACGCGACCCGCCGCGGCCTCGAAATCGCGCACGATCGCCGAGGCCTCGGCATCCCTCCCTTGGCT
>NZ_CAKKMM010000153.1:0-8934 GCF_918698205.1 Microbacterium sp. Bi128
GTGCACGACCTCGGCACGCCCGAGTTCGAGCAGGCCGTCGCCGCCCGGCTCATCGGTCGGTTGGACGAGATCAGTGCGCAGCGCGCCGACGTGTTGCGCGACGGACGCGATGCGCTTGTCGCCACGCTCGCGAGCTCGTTCCCCGAGTGGGAAGTCCCGTCCGTGAACGGCGGCGTCTCGCTGTGGGTCGGTATCGGTGAGCCGGTGAGCACCCCCTTGGTGATGAACGCGCGCGCCCGCGGTCTGCTGCTGTCGGCCGGCTCGCGGTTCGCCGTCGACGGCGGCCACGATCGTCGGCTCCGGATCCCGTTCACCGCCGCGCCGCACACGCTCGAACGAGCCGTCGCGGTCCTCCGCGCCGCGTGGGAGGACGTGAGGGGAACGACCGCGGGCGCGGCGCTCGACGATCTGACGGCGGTGGTCTGACGTCCTGCGCCGCGGCAGGCCGGACGCGGTAGGCCGGGCTCGGTCGCCCCGGGAACACGCCCAGCATGCACCGCGGTCCCGCCCGATCACCGGGCGTAGCGGAGGCAGTCCAGGGCATCGGCAGCCGACCAGAACTCACCGAGCCGACGGAACCGCCCGGTCGCGCCGTGGAACCGCTCGGCCGCATAGCGCCAGCCGCCGTCGGCGGCGATCGCACGGACGTGGCCCACGACGACGCCGCGCGGATCGGCGATGCGCCACAGGCCGACGGCGACGTGCGTCGCCGCGCCCCACCCGGCCGGGCGCGGCGCCGGTGCGAGGTCGTTCCACAGTGCGATGCTCATGCCCTCACGGTACGAGGGGGCTCCGACATCGCCTCCGCCCCGAGGTCGTCGCTCCCCAGAGGCCCGTCGTGGGGCGATCGGGTGCGAATCCTCCCCAGGTCGGCGACCGCGCGAGTTCTCCACGGAAGTGCTGTTCCGGCCCGCGCCGCCCGGTCGAGCCCCGTCATCCTGGCGGTGGCTCCGGCATCCGTCGGGCACGCGGATGCCGGAGCGCACACCTACGAGAGGACACCATCATGAGCGACCACATCACCCTCATCGGCAACGTCGTGGGCGACCCCGAAGAGCGGGCCACGCGGGGCGGTGATCCGATCGCCGCGTTCCGCCTGGCGGTGAGCGAACGCCGATTCGACCGCGAACGCGGACAGTGGGTCGACGGGCACACCAACTACTACTCCGTCTCGGTGTTCGGCGAACTGGGGCGCAACGCGCTCTCGTCGCTCCGCAAGGGGGAGCGGGTGATCGTCGCCGGGCGACTGCGGCTCCGGGAATGGGAGACCGAGGCGAAGCGCGGCGTGAGCGCCGACATCACGGCCGATGCGATCGGCCACGACCTGCGCTGGGGCAGCTCCGTCTTCACGCGCGGCTCCCGCGCACAGACCGGTGCGGAACCCGATGAGGGGGCGACGTCCACGGCAGACGGTGATGCGTGGGCGGTGCCGGGCGAGTCGCCGGCTGATCCGAGGGACGGCTCGACGGCACCGGACCCCGACGATGCCCGCGTGACACCGGCACTGGTGGATGCCGGCGATCCGACACCGTTCTGAGCGGGACGAGGGGCGCGCGGCCTGTCCGTAGACTCGGGCGGGTGATCCGCCTGAACCGACGACCGGCCGCCCTGCTGGCTCTGGCCGCGGCCCTGGCACTGGCGGGGTGCACGCCCGTCACGCCGGAGGCCGCCCCCACCGTCACGGCCCCCTCGGCGTCGGCCCCGACGGCGTCGTCATCCGCGCCGCCCGTCGCTCCGTCGTTCGTCGCGGACGGCTCGGCCGCCGACAATCTCCCGCTGTTCACCCAGGTCGTCCAGACCGTGTGGGCGGGCCCGGACCGCGCCGCGGGCCGCGCCTACGTCGACGCGCTCGTGGCCGCCGGCTTCGACAAGACCGCTATGCAGGTCACGGCCGATCAGACCACGATCGGCAACGCCGCCGAGAGCATCGAGTTCTCGGTCCGGTGGCAGGACGACTGCCTCGTCGGACAGGTCGGACCCTCGATCGGCGATCCGGTCGCCGCCGTCCTGCCTGGGCTCACCGCGGGGGGATGCCTCATCGGACAGACGCGCACCATCGATTGGTGACCGGCTCGTCCGTCTGGCGCCGATGCGCGATCGCGGGCGCGGTGCGCGCCGACGGTCGGCGTTCAGGGTGTCGTTGCTAGGCTGGAGGGGACTTCTGCGCGCCCGGGCGCTCCGCTGAGATTCGACTCCGCGGCCCGGGAGGGCGCGGCCCTCATCCCCGATCGAAGGTGGTACTCCTCGATGGCCGAATACATCTACTCCATGGTCCGCGCCCGCAAGGCTGTGGGCGACAAGCTCATCCTCGACGACGTCACGATGTCGTTCCTGCCCGGGGCCAAGATCGGCATGGTCGGTCCGAACGGTGCGGGTAAGTCCACGATCCTCAAGATCATGGCCGGCCTCGACACGCCGTCCAACGGCGAGGCGCGGCTGAGCCCGGGCTTCACGGTGGGCATCCTCATGCAGGAGCCCGAGCTCGACGACAGCAAGACGGTGCTCGAGAACATCCAGGACGGCGTCGCGATCAAGCCGAAGCTCGATCGCTTCAACGAGATCTCCGCGCTCATGGCCGATCCCGACGCCGACTTCGACGCGCTGCTCGCCGAGATGGGCACCCTGCAGGAAGAGATCGACGCCGCCGACGGGTGGGACCTCGACTCCCAGCTCGAGCAGGCGATGGACGCCCTGCGCACCCCGCCGGCCGACGCCTCCGTCGTGCCGCTTTCCGGTGGTGAGCGCCGCCGCGTCGCCCTCGCGAAGCTGCTGCTGCAGAAGCCCGACCTGCTGCTGCTCGACGAGCCCACCAACCACCTCGACGCCGAGAGCGTGCTCTGGCTCGAGCAGCACCTCAAGGCCTACAAGGGCGCCGTCATCGCCATCACCCACGACCGGTACTTCCTCGACAACGTCGCGGAGTGGATCGCCGAGGTCGACCGCGGGCACCTGTACCCGTACGAGGGCAACTACTCGACCTACCTCGAGAAGAAGGGCCAGCGCCTCGACGTCCAGGGCAAGAAGGACGCCAAGCTCGCCAAGCGTCTCAAAGAAGAACTCGAGTGGGTGCGCTCCAACGCCAAGGGCCGCCAGGTCAAGTCGAAGGCCCGCCTCGCGCGCTACGAAGAGATGGCCGCCGAGGCCGAGCGCACGCGCAAGTTGGACTTCGACGAGATCCAGATCCCCGCGGGTCCGCGCCTCGGCAGCATCGTGATCGACGCCAAGAAGCTCGAGAAGAGCTTCGGCGACCGCTCGCTCATCAGCAACCTGAGCTTCAACCTTCCCCCCAATGGCATCGTCGGCGTCATCGGCCCCAACGGTGTCGGAAAGACGACGCTGTTCAAGACGATCGTGGGTCTCGAGCCGCTCGACGGCGGCACGCTGAAGATCGGCGAGACCGTCAAGATCAGCTACGTCGACCAGTCGCGCGCGAACATCGACCCCGAGAAGACGCTGTGGGAGGTCGTGTCCGACGGACTCGACATCATCACGGTCGGAAAGACCGAGATCCCTTCGCGCGCGTACGTGTCGAAGTTCGGATTCAAGGGACCCGACCAGCAGAAGAAGGCCGGCGTGCTCTCGGGTGGTGAGCGCAACCGCCTGAACCTCGCGCTGACGCTCAAAGAGGGCGGCAACCTGCTGCTCCTCGACGAGCCGACCAACGACCTCGACGTCGAGACCCTCAGCTCGCTCGAGAACGCCCTGCTGGAGTTCCCCGGTTGCGCCGTGGTCATCACGCACGACCGGTGGTTCCTCGACCGCATCGCGACGCACATCCTCGCCTATGAAGGCACCGAGGAGCACCCCGACCAGTGGCACTGGTTCGAGGGCAACTTCGAGGCGTACGAGGCCAACAAGATCGAGCGTCTCGGGCAGGATGCCGCCAACCCGTCGCGTTCGACTTACCGCAAGCTCACGCGTGACTGATTCCCGCGAAGAGGCCCGGGGAGCGGCGGAGACCGCTCCCCGGCGCCTCCACGTGCCGATCCCGCTGCGGTGGGGCGATCTCGACGCGCTCGGGCACGTCAACAACACCTCGATGCTGAAGCTCCTCGAAGAGGCGCGCCTGCGCGCCTTCTGGCGCGGCGACGACGACGGCGACCCACTGCCGACGGCGGTGTTCGACATGGACGTGCTCGAGAGCGGAGGAGAGCGGGCGACCCTCATCGCTCGGCAAGAGATCGAGTACCTGCGCCCGGTGCCGTACAGCCAGCGGCCGCTCGACGTGCGCCTCTGGATCGGTGCCATGGGCGGTTCCAGTGCCGACATCTGCTTCGAAGTCTTCAGCCCGATCGGCGTCGAAGATCCCGTCCTCTACGCGCGGGCGACCGCGGTCGTCGTGCTCGTCGACACGGCGAGCGGACGTCCGATTCGGTGGACCGAGACCGAACGCCGCGCCTGGGCTCCGTACGTGGGCGCCCCCATCGAGTACCGCCGCCGCGCCGCGGGGCGCTGACCGGACTCGGGCCCCCGGTCGGCGCGGTTACTCCTGCGGCACCCGCACCATGACCTCTTGTGCGACGCTCGCGAGCAGGACACCGTCCCGGGTGTAGATCCGTCCGGTCGAGAGTCCGCGCCCGCCGCGCGCGTTCGGCGACTCCTGGACGTACAGCAGCCAGTCGTCGGCCCGGCCGGGGCGATGCCACCACATCGCGTGGTCCAGGCTCGCCACCCGCAAGCCCGGCGCGTTCCACGGCACCCCGTGGCCGCGCAGGATCGGCTCCTGGATCGTGAGATCGCTCAGGTACGCCAAGGCGGCGCGGTGGATCGCCGGATCGTCGGGGAGCGTGCGCCGCGTGCGCATCCACACCGCCTGTCGGGGAACGTGCGGGCCCTCGACCGAGGTGTAGACCGGTGAGGGCACGTGCAGCACGTCCACGGGACGCTCCGAGAACATGCGTCGGCTCATCGGGTGGAGGGCGTCGTCGTCGAACGGCGGCAGATCTTCGGGCTGCGGAACACCCTCGGGCATGGGCTCGGCGTGCTCGAGACCGGGACCGTCGTCCTGGAACGACGCGATCATCGAGAAGATCGGCACGCCCGCCTGGAAGGCCTGGGTCCGCCGGGTCGAGAAGGACCGTCCGTCGTGGATGCGGTCGACCGAGAACGTGATCCCGTCGGACGGGTCGCCCGGTCGCAGGAAGTAGCCGTGCATGGAGTGCACGGTGCGCTCCGGCGGCAGCGTCCGCGAGGCCGCGACGACGGACTGCGCGAGCACCTGACCGCCGTATACGCGGCCGAAGGGCATGGGCTGAGATACGCCGGTGAAGATGTCCTCGGTGGTCCGTGCGCCCGCGTCGCGGAGATCGAGCACCGCGAGCAACGAAGCGACGGGGTCGATGGCGTCGGTCACGCTCACTCCCGTTCCGGCACAGAGCCCTGCGCCTCTTGATAGTTTAGGGCGGGTGTCCGCGCGCCTGTTGTTCCCCGACCCGCAGGCGTCAGCCGACCTGCTGACCTTCGCCTCCCGTGCCGTCCGACTGGGTGACGGATCCGTGCGTCTTCGCGCCGACGGGGGTGTGCTCGTGACCACGGCGGCGCCGCTCGCCCCACGGGGGCTCCTGGATGCCACGCCCACGGTGCTCGGCATCCGGGTGTCCGCCGTCGACCCGGAGCTGGAGTGTGACCTGGTGGTGGAGGCATCCGCGCTCCGGCTCGCGCCGGACGATGCCTCCGCGGTCGTGCTCCCCGAGATCGCGAGCGCGCCGGCGTGGGCCGGCGTCGCCCCACCGCGCGGCGGGTGGGAGCCGGCCGATGCGATCGACAGTGCGGTCCTGGCCGCGCGCGCACAGTACGGGATCGCCGCCGTCGCCGACGCGCTGCCCGCCGACCCCGGCGAGGACGTCGTCCGGACGGTACGCGCGCAGATCTGGGGCCAGGCCGACGAGGCGCTGGGGGGTCTGCCGCTCGGCACGGCCTTCGCGGCGTACGCTCTGGGCTTCATCGCGGGCGCCGAGCGGGCTGTGCTCCGCACGAGCGGGGTCTGGACGCGGGTAACGCTGGGCCGTGGGCATGTCCTCGTGCGCGGGCCGGTGCGTTCGGGACTCACCGCGGTCCGGGCGACGGGGCGCTGACCCAGCGACCTCATAGGCGCCGCCGGTACCGTCGAAACCACGCAAGGGGAGTATTCCTCGACGGCGTCCCCGTCATCACGAGCCCACGGTTGGGCTCCGGGGGCATCGGTTCCTCGGAACGGAAGAGACCTTGACGTCGCGGCAGCGTGCCGCCCGTCGAGAGGTATCCCCGTGTCGAAGTTCTCACGCCTGTTCGATCTCGCTTCCCGTGCCGTCGACAAGGCCTCCACGTCGCGGCCCGCATCGTCGACCGGCTCCGGTGGAGGCACGGACTGGCGAGATCTGGTCCGTACCGCCGCGGATGCCGTCACCGGTGATCGCCGTGACGCTCCCGCAGCTCCTCCGGCGGCATCCTCCGCCACCCCCGCGGCGTCGGGGCACCGGTATGCACCGCCCGCTCCCGATGCCGCGGCGCTGACGTCTGAGGACCGCGCCGCAATCGCCCGCTACGACTACCTCCTGCGGACGGCCGACCCCGATCAGGTGGAACGTCTGCACCGCGAGGCGTTCGAGCGCCTGACCCCGGCCCAGCGCGCGCACGTGCGTGGACGCATGGATGCCGAGTTCGCACCGCACGATCGTCCCCGCAGCGACGCGCCCGCCGACCTCGCTCGCGCGGCGGGCCGTGCGGAGGCGCAGCGCCCCGGCCGGATGTCGGCGCTGCTGGCACGAGCGGGCCGTGGCGGACTCGTCGGGGCCGGCGTGATCGGCGCGGGTGGACTGCTCACCGCCGTGGCCGGCGGAGCGATCGTGAGCGCGGTCGCGGCACCCCTTCTGGCGCAAGCCGTGAACGCCGGCGTCGACTTCGCCGGGCTCACGGAAGGGCTCGACGTCGAGGCTCTGGCATCCGGACTCGGAGCCGGCGCGTTCGGCGACGTCGCCGGGGGAGCGCAGGACGCCCTCTCGGGAGCCGGCGAGGGACTCAGCGGGATCGGCGAGCAGATCTCCAGCTTCGAGCTCCCGGGCCTGGGCGACTTCTTCGGTCGCTGAGCCGAGGCAGGGCGGAGGTCAGCCGACCGGGGCGCCGCCGTCCTGCCGGGGCGTCTCCGCCGCCCTCACGGGCAGCCCGGTGGCGGGGCGTGCGCCCTGCACCGGACCGATGCCGCGCGGCTCGAACGTGTTGACCATGGCGTGCGCGGCACGTTCGAGGTAGTCCCACAGCGGTGCCTCGAGTGCCGGGGGGAGGGCGATCTCGTCCACCGCCGCGCGCATGTGGCGCAGCCACCGGTCGCGGGCGTCCGGGTCGACGTGGAACGGCATGTGCCGCATCCGCAGGCGCGGGTGCCCGCGCTTCTCGCTGTACTCCGACGGGCCGCCCCAATACTGCGCCAGGAAGAGGGTCAGCCGGTCCGCCGCGGGACCGAGGTCCTCTTCGGGGTACATCGGCTTGAGGACCTCGTCGTCGGCGACGCCGCGGTAGAACGCATCGACCAGTCGGCGGAACGTCTCCATGCCGCCGGCCTGCTCGTAGAAAGTGATCGGTTCGCTCACGCGGGTGCTCCGTCGTCATCGGCCCGCACGGCGGGAGGGGTGGGCTTGACCACGTCGTCGGCGGCGGGAGGTGCGGCCGGACCGGTCGAGGCTTCGGCTGCGGGGACCGCGTCCGTCGTGGCCGGCCGGGGTTTCTTCGGGCGCGGCTGCGCCTTCTCGGCCGCGATCTCCGCGGCGACGGCGTCCTGATCCAGGACGGTGTCGGACACCGCGAGCTTGCGGCGCCGAGGGCGCCACACCGGGCGCTCCGTCGCCGTGGTGACCGGCGTCGGCTTCGTCTTGGGCGGGTGGGCGCCGCGCACGCTCTGCGCGCCCTCGGCGCCGGTCAGGACGATCGAGTTCAGCTGTGGGAGCGTCAGACCCATCGCGTCGATCGCGCGCTTCAGCCGCACGCGAAGTTCGCGGGCGACATCGTCCTTCGCGCTCGACCGCGTCTTCATCACGAGCCGGATGACGAGGGCGTCGCCGCTGATGGACTCCAGGCCCCAGATCTCGGGCTGCTCGATGATGCGCGAACGCCATTTCGTCTCTTTGGCCAGCGCTTTCGCAGCGCCGAGCATCGCCTTCTCGACCTCGTCGATGTCGGCATCCGTGGGGACGGCGAGATCGATGATGACGCGCGACCACCCCTGCGACATGTTGCCGATCCGGGTGATCTCGCCGTTGCGGACGTACCAGAGCGTGCCGTTGACGTCGCGGACGTGGGTGATGCGCACGCTGACGAACTCCACGATGCCGGTGGCCAGCCCCAGATCGACGACATCGCCGATGCCGATCTGGTCCTCGGCGACGATGAAGATCCCGTTGAGCACGTCCTTGACGATGTTCTGGGCGCCGAAGCCGAGTCCCGCACCCACCGCCGCGGTGAGCAGGGTGAGGGATGCCAGGGCGTTGGGGGCGACGATCCCGGCGATCCACACGAGGGCGACCACGACGAGGACGACGTTGACGATGTTCTGCAGGATCGTGCCGAGCGTGCGGGTGCGCTGCACGAGGCGGACGGCGCTGAGGGGGGAGCGGTCGAGGGCTTGCGTGTCATCGACCCGCGCCTTGCTCTTGGCTCCGTTGACGATGCGGTCCACCACGCGCCGGATGATGACGCGGAGCACCCAGGCAGCCACGATCACGCCGATGATGATCCCGAGGATCCGCAGCACGGTGCCGCCGAACTCGAGAAGGCGGTCGCCGAACCACGCCCACGTCGACGGGTCGGCCAGGTTGGAGGGCGACGTCGGGCTGGGGGAGGGCTCTGGTGCGGAGGCGAGAACAGACATCGGCTTCATGCTAACGAGGGATGCCTCGGTGCCCGCTGAGCACCGAGGCATCCCTCACCGATCCGACGTCACGCGTCGCGGCGCTGCAGCAGCAC
>NZ_CAKKMM010000154.1:0-8881 GCF_918698205.1 Microbacterium sp. Bi128
GCGACCGCAACTGGGACCGCGCCGACCGGTACTTGCGCCGCCGCGGCGGACCCGCGATCTTCCTCTCCCGCTTCCTGCCCGTGCTCCATTCACTGGTGCCCCTGACGGTGGGGATGAGCGGCTACCGCTACCGGCGGTTCCTGGCGTGGACGGCGCCCGCGTGCATCGTCTGGGCGAGCCTGTACATCACGGTGGCTGCCACCGCGGCGGGTACCTATCGTGAGCTCGCGGACCGGATCCACTACGCGGGGTATGTCTTCGTCGGGATCATCGTCGTCTTCCTCGTGCTCGTCTACGTGGGCAAGAAGGTGTTGGAGCGTATCGAGCGCCGTCACCTCGCGGAGGAGGCCGATTCCCTCGAGCCGGCGGGCGACGACGTGAAAGACTGAGCGGGATGCCTCGCTCCCCTCGCGCCAAAGTGCTCTGGTTCGCCCGCCTCGAGTACCGCTTCCATGCCTGGCGCGAACGTCGCGCGCGGGCGCGCGGTCTCCGCCCCGCCGTCGCCGGGTTCCCGGGGTACGGCACCGAGGAGTGGGTGCGGGTGCTGGGCCGTGTCCTCATCGCGCCGCCGCTCAAGCGCACGGCTGCCGGGGACTCGGCGAGCCTGCGGGGCTGGCGCAGCTTCGCCGCCGTCCCGGTGGGCTACGCGCAGGTGACCGTCACCATCGAGGGCGTGCCGCACGAGGTCGTGGCCGACCGCGGCGGCGTCATCGACGCGAAGCTCCCCGCGTCGCTGCCGCCGGGGTGGCAGACCGTGACGATGAGCGTCGAGGGCAGCGACCCCGCCGAGACCCGCGTCTTCGTCGTGGGGTCGGACGTGCGCTTCGGTGTCGTCAGCGACATCGACGACACCGTCATGGTCACCGCTCTTCCGCGCCCGCTCCTCGCGGCCTGGAACTCGTTCGTCGTCGACGAGCACGCGCGTCAGCCTGTCCCCGGGATGGCGGTCATGCTCGAGCGTCTCTCGCGCGAGCACCCCGGTTCTCCGGTCATCTACCTCTCGACGGGCGCGTGGAACGTCGCCCCGACCCTCACGCGATTCATGCGCCGCCACCTGTTCCCGGCGGGATCGTTCCTGCTCACGGACTGGGGTCCCACCCATGACCGGTGGTTCCGCAGCGGGCGCGATCACAAGGAACAGAACCTGCGCCGCCTGGCCGCGGAGTTCCCCCACGTGAAATGGCTGCTGGTCGGCGACGACGGCCAGCACGACGATTCGATCTACACGGGCTTCGCGATCGAGCACCCCGAGAGCGTCGCGGCCGTCGCCATCCGGCGTCTGCTGCCCGCGGAAGCCGTGCTCGCCGGTGGCCGCACCGTCGTCGACGACCACTCCGCCGCCGACGTGCCGTGGGTGTCCGAGTCCGATGGAGCCGGCCTCCTCGAGCGGCTCGAGGACGTCGGGGTCGTCTCGCGCGACGCCTGACCCGCGCGGGGTCGGTGCCGCGCGGTGCCGATGCGGTGCCGGTGCGGTGCCGGTGTCGCGCCGAGTCGATGCGGCGCGGAGGCGGTGCGGCGCGGCGATTCCGCGAGACTGCAGCCGGCTGACATCCCGGTTGCAGCCTGAAGTGGAGTTGTCAGCGGCGTGAAGTCTCGCGGGCCCACGGCTCCGTCGCCACCCTGCGTGTCCGAGGTGCCGCGTACGGTGGAGGCATGTGCGGTCGATTCGTCGTGGCCAATGTGGCATCCGAGCTCGTGGGCGTGCTGCGCGTCGACGTCGAGGCCGACGAGCTCCCGCCGCCGTCGTACAACATCGCGCCCACGGCATCCGTCGCGATCGTGCTCGACTCGGTGAAGAGCGAGCCTCCCGTGCGACGTCTCGAGGTCGCGCGGTGGGGTCTCGTCCCGGGCTGGGCGAAAGACGTCAAGATCGGGGCGCGCGCCTTCAACGCCCGGTCCGAAGAGGTCGAAGACAAGCCGATGTTCCGGAACGCCCTCATCAAGCGGCGGGCCGTGATCCCCGCGTCGGGGTACTACGAGTGGAAGACGACAGAGGCGGGCAAGACCCCCCACTACATCCACCCCGCCGACGGTTCACCGCTGTTCTTCGCCGGCCTCTACGAGTGGTGGAAAGACCCGGCACTCGCCGACGACGACCCCGCGCGTTGGGTGCTCAGCTGCACCATCCTCACGCGCGATGCCATCGGGCGGCTCGGGTCGATCCACGACCGGATGCCACTGTTCATGGATCCCGACTTCGCCGATGCGTGGCTCGACCCCACGACAGAGAACGTCGGCGACATCCTGGATGCCGCGATCGACGCCGCCCCCGACATGGTCGAGACCCTCGACGACCACGTCGTCTCGGCGGCGGTGGGGAACGTCCGCAACGACTCCCCCGACCTCATCGAGCCCGTCGAATGAGCGGCGTCCTCGTCGGAACCGCCCTCTCCCGCGCCGAGTGGAGCGCCCGGGCCGAGGCGCACGCTGCGCGGGCCGACGACCTGACCGCGGCCCATCGTGCGCGCGCCTCCCGACAGCAGAAGCACCCCGTCGAGGACTTCCTCTTCACCTACTACTCGTACAAGCCCGCGATCCTGCGCAAGTGGCATCCGGGTCCGGGTGTGGTGCTGTGCGATGCCGAGGAGCGCGCGTCCTGGCGCTGGTACCGCACGTCGGCCGACGGCGTCGACGTGGATGCCGAGACCTTCCGCCGCGACCGGGGCTCGCTGTACCGCGGAGTCGTGAACCTGCTGCGGGCGACGGCCGCGCGTCCGGCGCGTTTCGGCTGCTTCGGTCTCCATGAATGGGCGATGGCCTACCGCGCCGATGACGTGCGCCACGCCGTGCCGCTGCGGCTGGGGCGCGAGGGTACCGATGCCGTGGTCGAGAGCCACGAGCTCACCTGTACGCACTTCGACGCCTTCCGGTTCTTCACACCGGATGCCGCTCCCCGCAACCGCACGGCGCTGACCCGCGACCTGCAGATCCGCCACGAGCAGCCGGGCTGCTTGCACGCGGGCATGGACGTCTACAAGTGGGCGGTGAAGCTCGGGCCGCTCGTGCCGGGCGACATCCTGCTCGACGCGTTCGCGCTGGCCCGCGACATCCGCACGCTCGACATGGAGGCATCGCCCTACGACCTCGCCGACTGGGGCTACTCCCCCGTCGCGATCGAGACGCCCGCCGGAAAGGCGCAGTACGTCGCTCGCCAGCGCGCGCTGAGCGAGCGGTCCCAGGCTCTACGGACGGGCCTGCTGAATGCCGTCACCGCGGGCGACGACACGCCCGGTAGCGCCGATTTCTTGCGTCCTGATTCCGTGTAGTAAGCTCATGGAGTTGCCTCGAACGAGGCGGAACAAACGAATACGGGCCTGTGGCGCAGCTGGTAGCGCACCTGCATGGCATGCAGGGGGTCAGGGGTTCGAGTCCCCTCAGGTCCACCAACACAACGTCTCGCGGCATCCGTCGCGAGACGTTTTCGTTTCCCCCGCGATGGCTCGCCGAGGTGGCATCCGGTCGCTACCCGATCAGCTCCACGTCGAACTCCATGACGACCGCGCGCACTTCGTCGAGGTACCTCTGCGCCTGCGCGGTCAGGGGGATGCCGGAGTGAGCGATCCACCCGATCTCGATGCGCTCGTCGACCTCAAGCGGGACGGCCACGATCTCGGGGTCGAGGTCGTCGCTGATGATGCCGGTCGAGATCGTGTAGCCCTCGAGGCCGATCATGAGGTTGAAGATCGTCGCGCGGTCCGACACCCGGATCTCCTGTGCGCTGGACAGCGTCGAGAGGATCTCCTCGGCGAAGTAGAACGAGTTGTTCGTGCCCTGGTCGAACGTCAGCCGGGGAAGACCGGCGAGATCGTCGAGGGTCACTCGTTCTCGCGCCGCGAGCGGATTCTTGCGCGATACGAAGATGTGCGGGTCGGCGAGGAAGAGCGGGTGGAAGACGAGGCCCGAATCGCGCAGCAGCTTGTCGATCACGTTGCGGTTGAAATCGTTGCGGTACAGGATGCCGAGTTCGCTCCGCAGCGTGCGGACGTCCTCGATGATGTCCCACGTGCGCGTCTCGCGGAGCGAGAACTCGTACTCGGCCGCGTCGCTCGCCTTCACCATCCGGACGAACGCGTCCACCGCGAAGGAGTAATGCTGGGTCGAGACGCCGAGAAGCCGACGCGACGGCGGGCGGTCCAGGTACCGCTGCTCGAGGAGCGCCACCTGTTCGACGACCTGGCGCGCATATCCGAGGAACTCGACACCGTCGGCGGTCAGTGTGATCCCGCGCGCCGACCGGACGAGGAGGGCGCGGCCCACGCGCGCTTCCAGGTCCTTCATCGCGGCGGACATCGTCGGCTGCGACACGTAGAGGAGGTCGGCGGCCGCGGTGATGGAGCCCTCCGCGGCGACCTCGATGAAGGACTGCAGTTGCTGCAGCGTCACGCCGCTCGCCCGTCGTGCCATAGGTGAATCCTATAGTTACGGATAGTGGCGATGGATTACCCGATGATCGATCGTGGCCCGCACCATGGAGTCACCGACGACCGCCCGGTCGTGGGACGACGAGCTACAGGAGTGGCGCCATGGCGAACGAGTTCACCTTCCGGATCTCGACCACCCGGTTCGACGAGGACTACTCGCCCTCCGACAGCTCTCGGGCCACGACGAACTTCGCCAATCTGGCCCGCGGCGAGGACCGGCAGGAGAACCTCCGCAACGCGCTGACGATGATCGACCGTCGATTCAACGACCTCGCGCGGTGGGACAACCCGGACGGCAACCGCTACACCGTCGAGCTCGACATCGTCTCGGTCGACCTGGAGTTCGCCGAGGAGGGCGAAGACCAGCGGTTCCCGCTCCTCGAGGTGCTCGACGTGCAGATCGTCGACCGGGCGACCGGAAAGCGCCTCCCGGGGATCGTCGGCAACAACTTCTCGTCGTACCTCCGCGACTTCGACTTCAGCGTGCTGCTGCCCGCGGTCAACGCGGACGCGACGACCTTCACCGTGCCCGACGACTTCGGCACCCTCCACGGCGCGCTCTTCCAGCACTTCCTCGAGTCCGAGGCCTATCGCGAGCGCTTCGCACTGTCGCCCGTGATCTGCATCAGCGTCTCGACGAGCAAGACCTACCGTCGCACCGACAACGTCCACCCCGTCCTCGGCGTCGAGTACGCGCAGAACGAGTACTCCCTCACCGACGAGTACTTCGGCAAGATGGGCCTCCAGGTGCGCTACTTCCTGCCCGAGGGCAGCGTCGCGCCCCTCGCGTTCTACTTCCAGGGCGACCTCCTCAACGACTACAGCAACCTGCAGCTCATCGGCACGATCAGCACCATGGAGTCGTTCCAGAAGATCTATCGGCCCGAGCTGTACAACGCCAACTCGGCCGCGGCGAACATCTACCGCCCGACCCTCGAGAACCACGACTTCTCGCGGACGCGCGTCGAGTATGACCGCGAGGAGCGCTCGCGACTCGCCGTGACGCAGGGCAAGTACGCCGAGGAGCACTTCATCGCGCCGCACGGAGACCTCCTCGCCCGCTGGGCCGGCCTCTCCCCCGCTCTCGTCCGCTGATCCCCGGGACCCCCACACATGAACACACTTCTGCCCACCGCCGTCGTCGGCAGCCTGCCCAAGCCCACGTGGCTCGCGGAACCCGAGAAGCTCTGGTCACCGTGGGCACTCGAGGGCGACGCTCTCGTCGAGGGCCAGCAGGACGCCTTGCGCGCGGCCGTCCACGAGCAGCGCCGGCGCGGCATCGACATCGTCAGTGACGGCGAGCAGACTCGCCAGCACTTCGTCACGACGTTCATCGAGCACCTCAGCGGTGTCGACTTCGAGAACCGCGAGACGGTTCGCATCCGCAACCGGTACGACGCGAGCGTGCCCACCGTCGTCGGCGCCGTCGAGCGCGAGAAGCCCGTCTTCGTTCAGGATGCCGCGTTCCTCCGGTCCCAAACCGACCAGCCCATCAAGTGGGCCCTCCCCGGCCCCATGACGATGATCGACACGCTCGCCGACCGGTACTACGGCAGTCGCGAGAAGCTCGCGTGGGAGTTCGCCGGCATCCTGAACCAGGAGGCGCGCGAACTCGAAGCGGCGGGGGTCGATGTCATCCAGTTCGACGAGCCCGCGTTCAACGTGTTCTTCGACGATGTGCGGGACTGGGGCATGGCGACCCTGGAACGGGCCGTCGAGGGCCTCCGCGCCGAGACCGCGGTGCACATCTGCTACGGCTACGGGATCAAGGCGAACACCGACTGGAAGGCGACGCTCGGGCCCGAATGGCGGCAGTACGAAGAGTCGTTCCCGTTGCTGCAGCAGTCGAGCATCGACATCGTGTCGCTCGAGTCGCACAACTCCCGGATCCCGATGGAGATCATCGAGTTGATCCGCGGCAAGAAGGTCATGCTCGGGGCCGTGGACGTGGCCACCCACGACATCGAGACCCCCGACGAGGTGGCGGACACGCTGCGGAAGGCCCTGCAGTACGTCGATGCCGACAAGCTCATCCCGAGCTCGAACTGCGGAATGGCGCCGCTCCCCCGGGACGTGGCCCTCGCGAAACTGAGCGCGCTGAGCGCGGGTGCGGCGATCCTGCGCGAGGAGCTCACGGGCGCGCTGGTCTGAAACGCCGAAGGGCCGCTCCGGTGGGAGCGGCCCTTCGATGCGTCTCGGCTCAGTCGGCGGATGCCGGGGTCGGCAGCTCCAGCGGAACGACGGGGCAGTCCTTCCACAGGCGCTCCAGGCCGTAGTAGACGCGCTCCTGCTCGTGGAAGACGTGCACCACGAGGTCACCGAAGTCCAGCAGGATCCAGCGCGATTCCTGGCGGCCCTCGCGGCGGAGGCGCTTGTGGCCCGCTTCGAGGAGCTTCTCTTCGACCTCGTCGGCGATGGCGGCGACGTTGCGCTCGTTGCGTCCCGTCACGAGGAGGAAGATGTCGACGAGCGGCAGCGGCTCGGACACGTCGAGGGCGACGAGGTCTTCACCCGCCTTCGAGTCGGCGGCGATGGCGGCGATACGCGCCATTTCGATTCCGTTGGCGCTGGCGGTCATCCGAAGACTCCTGTCGTGAAGGCGAGGACCAGCGCGACGGCGACCGCGACGGCGAGGGCGCCGGTGGTGATGATGAGACCGATGACGAGCTTGCTGCCCTTCTCGGGTGCCGGTGGCCGGATGATCTCACCGGGTTGCTTGACGGTGCTGATCGCGGCGCTGGCAGCGATCGGCGTCGGGGAGGATGCCGGCGGCAGCTCCCCGTCCAGAAGCACGGCGTCGACGTCGCGACCGTCCGTGGTGCCGGGAGCGTGCCCGGCCGAGCCGAGTCCCTCGGGGAGTTCGAACGTGCCGGTGATGAGCACCTCTCCCGTCGACGTCACGGGGCCGACGAGCGGCACGCCCGAGGGGGTCTGCGACAGGATCAGGGCGTTCGGCGTCGACACCGAACCGGTGGAGGGGCCCCGGGCGATGAGCTGGTCGAAGGACGGCGGGAGCGAGATCTCGGGCGTCTGGCCGGCGAGCAGGTCGGACCCGAGGGCCGGGTTCACGGTGGACACCGGGGCGTCCTCATCGCCTCCCGCGGAGGGCTCCGCTGCCACGGGGGTTTCTTCTGTCGCTGCGGGGCGGAAGATCGCCTGCAGCGAGTCCTTCTTGCGCTCGTCCGCGTTGTCGGCCGCGGTGGACGGCGTCTCGTCGGGCGAGGCCGAATCCGCTGCGGCGACGGCGACGGCGTGCTCGGCGGCGGGCTCTTCGTCCGCGGGGGCCTCGGCCGTCGAGGCCGCCGACAGCGGCGCCGGGAGGCCGGGCTGCAGATCGGGCGAGATGATCGGGACGGACGCCGTGCGGATGCGCTCCTGCGCGCGGGCTTGGCGGCGGGTCAGGCCGGTCACGCCGAGGTCGCCGGGGTCGGACGCGGGCGCGAAGGACGCGGGAACGATGGGGTGTTCCGTCACGGCGGGGGCGGTGGCATCCGTCGACTCCGGCGCCGCGGGAGCGACCTCGTCCGAGGATGGCTCGCCCTCGTCCGCTGCGTCGGGGGCGGCCTCGGACTTGTCGGCCTTTCCTCGACCGAACAGTCCTCCGAGCACGCCGCCCTTCTTCGCCGGCACCTCGGGAGCCTGCTGCGGCTCGACGACGGGCTCTTCCGCCGATGCTTCCTCGATCGGGGCTTCCTCGATCGGGGCGTCGCCGGAGGGCGAGGAGATCTGGGGGTCGACCCGCGTGGGCTCCGGCTCGGCGGGCGTCTCCGGTGCCGGCTCGTCGAGCTGCGGCGTGATAATCGGCGTGGCGCCGGTGTTGCGGAGTTCGCGCAGCTGACGCCGCGTCAGCGGCGGGGTCTCGGGGTTCTCGGATGTGCTCATGCAGGGCTCCGGTAGAGGTGATGCTTCGCGATGTACTGCACGACGCCGTCGGGCACGAGGTACCACACCGGGTGGCCTCGGCGCACGCGGGCGCGACAGTCTGTGGACGAGATGGACAGCGCCGGGATCTCGAGTTGGCTGACGTCGTCGGTGGGCAGTCCCTCGGTCGTCAGCACATGTCCGGGACGGGACACGGCGACGAAGTGGGCGAGGTCCCACAGCTCTTGGTGATTGCGCCATCCGAGGATCTGCGCGACGGCGTCGGCGCCGCTGATGAAGAACAGATCGGCGCCGGGGCGCTCGCGCTTCAGATCGCGCAAGGTGTCGATCGTGTAGGTGGGGCCGGCGCGATCGATGTCGACGCGGCTGACCGTGAACTGCGGATTGGAGGCGGTCGCGATGACCGTCATCAGGTAGCGGTGTTCGCTCTCGGTGACGTCGGCCTTCTGCCACGGTCGCCCCGTCGGCACGAAGATGACCTCATCGAGATCGAACGATTGCGCGACCTCGCTCGCGGCGACCAGGTGACCGTGGTGGATCGGATCGAACGTCCCACCCATGACCCCGATGCGAGGGGT
>NZ_CAKKMM010000155.1:0-8864 GCF_918698205.1 Microbacterium sp. Bi128
CGTCGGCCGCCCGACTGGCCGCCGGCAAGGCCCAGCTGGCCGCCGCCGAGCAGCAGATGACCGCGGCCGGCATGTCCGCCGAGGCCATCGACGCCCAGCTTGGCCAGCAGAAGGCTGCCCTCGCCGCGGGCCAGGAGAAGCTCGACGCCGGGACCAAGGAACTCGAGGCCGGCGCGGCCAAGCTCGCCCTGGCCAAACGCCAGTTGGAGGCCTCGCAGGGCATGCGGTTCGTATCCGAGGACGGCACTGCGGCAATCGCCCAGGTCCAGTTCAAGACCTCGATCAACGGGCTGGCCCCCGCCGTGCGCCAGCAGGTCCAGGACATCGCCCACGAAGTCTCCTCCGCCGGCGTGACCGCCCTGGCCAGCAAGGAAATCACGGAGGATGTTTCGGAGTTGTTCGGCATCTCGGAGATCCTCGGCATCGCCATCGCGGCGCTGGTGCTCATCGTCATGCTGGGAACCCTGATCGCCGCCGGGCTTCCCCTGCTAATGGCCCTGGTCGGTGTGGCGGTGGGCGTCGGCGGCACCTTTGCCCTCAGCGGCGCCGTCAACATGAGTTCCATCTCCCCGATGTTGGCGCTTATGCTGGGCCTCGCCGTCGGCATCGACTACTCCCTGTTCATCGTCAATCGTCACCGCGGCCAGCTCCTGGCCGGCATGGACGGCGAGGAATCCGTCGCCCTCGCCACCGGCACCTCGGGCAACGCGGTGCTGTTCGCGGGCCTGACCGTCATCATCGCCCTCGCGGCCCTCGTGATCCCGGGCCTTCCCTTCCTGGCCGTGATGGGCCTGTCCGCCGCCGCAACGGTGGCAGTCGCCGTCGTTGTCGCCCTGACCCTCACCCCCGCCGTGCTGTCCCTGATCGGGCCCCGGCTCATCTCCCGCCGGGTCTGGGCCAAGGCGGAAAAGCACAACGCCGCCCCCGGCCACGAGAGCGCGGACCGTGCCCGCGACGAACGCCGCAGCAAACAGGGCTGGGGCGGACTCGTCACCCGGCACCCGGTCCTGGCACTGCTGGCCGGTGTCCTGCTGTTGGGCATCGTGGCGCTGCCGGCCAGCCAGTTGCGGCTCGCGCTGCCCGACGGCGGGTCCGAGCCTGTGGAGTCGCAGGCGTTCAAGGCCTATGACGTCACCGGCCGCAGCTTCGGCGAAGGCATGACTGGGCCGATCGTGGTGGTGGGCGACTTCCCGGCCGGCCTGAGCGCGGAGGAAGCCACAGCCAAGCAGCTCGACGTCGCCGACATCCTCCGTGGCACTGGCAACGTCACCGCCGCCATTCCTGTGGCGCTGAGCGAGGACCGCCGCACCGCGGTGTTCCAGGTCATCCCGCGGGAGGGCCCGGCCAGCGCGAGCACTGTCCAGGTGGTCTCCGAGCTGCGCGCCGAAAAGGACCGCATCAAGGAATCCACCGGGGTCAGCATCGGCCTCACGGGGCAGACTGCCGGCAACGTCGACGTCTCCGCCAAACTCGGCGATGCCCTGCCCCCGTACCTGGCCATCGTCGTCGGGCTGTCCCTGATCCTGCTGTTGCTCGTGTTCCGCTCCATCGTGGTGCCTCTGCTGGCCACGGGCGGTTTCCTGCTCTCGCTCGCGGCCGCCTTCGGAGCCGTCGTCGCGGTCTACCAGTGGGGCTGGCTGGGAACGGTGTTCGGCGTCGAAAACCCGGGCGCCGTGCTGAGCTTCCTGCCAATCATCCTGATCGGCGTGCTGTTCGGGCTGGCCATGGACTACCAGGTGTTCATCACCTCGGGCATGCGTGAGTCCTTCATGCACGGGGAATCGGCCCGGCATGCGGTCCGCACCGGCTTCAGCCATGCCGCGTCCGTAGTCACCGCCGCCGCCATCATCATGGTCAGCGTGTTCGCCGGCTTCATCTTCTCGCACCTGAACATGGTCCGGCCGCTTGGCTTCGCGATGGCCTTCGGTGTCCTGGTGGACGCGTTTGTGGTCCGCATGACGATCGTTCCGGCCGTGATGTACCTTCTCGGCGACAAGGCGTGGTGGCTGCCCCGCTGGCTGGACCGGATCCTGCCGGACGTCGATGTCGAGGGCGCCAAGCTCCGGCCCGCGGCTTCAGCCTCAGCTTCGGCCGACAGCGAGCCCGAGCCGGAGGAGATCGGCGCGCGCTAAAGCCCGACGAGTTGCCCTAAAGCCGCCCGCTGATCATTCTGATCGGCGGGCGGCTTTTTCGTGCGTGCAAGCCTGGACAGCTTGAGAACCGTTCGACGCTCAAGCCGCCAGTGAGCCTGAGGGCCGCATACGCTTGAGCGTCTTCGCGCGATGGCGCTCGTCGCGGCGCTGGCGGCGGGAATCCGCGCTCGCTTCGCCGGTAGGCGATCCGGGCAGGGGCGGCGCGGTGGAGTGGTAGGTGTGGCCGGTGGGGGTGGTGAGTTCGATGGTGTGCCTGCTGCTTCTGCGGTTGCCGGGTTCGGCTTCAGGGCTGGGGCGTGCTCTCCAGCCGGGGGATTCCTTGGTGTGGTTGCAGGCTTCGCAAAGTCCGGCGGCGTTGTCCGTGGTGGTCGGGCCGCCGGTGTGCCAGGGAATGATGTGGTCCAGGTGGCGGATGGGCGCGTCGCAGTAGGGGGTGCGGCAGGTGTCGTCGCGGGCCTGGATGAAGCGGCGGTGCCCGGGCGGGAAGAGCCGGGCGCGGGAGTCCAGCCCCACGAGCTCGCCGGTGCCGGGGTGGGTGTAGAGCCGCCGGAGCCAGAGGTTGAAGTTCCGGTCCTCGGCGTTCGTCCCGGCGCCGATGCGTTCCCGGGCCCAGCCGGCGGGGACGGTGCCGTAGCCGGGCAGGACGGCCGGTTCGGCGTCGCCCTGGAAGAGGGTGCGGTCGGTGATGACGAGCTGGATTTCGACGCCGGTGATCCCGCCGGGGGTGCCGGTGGTGCGTTCGACCAGGGCATCGGCCATGAGCTGCCCGCGGCCCCTCGGGTCCCCGGCGGCGCGGAGGGTGTCGGCGTGCCCGGTGAGGGCCTTGTAGACGGCGACGCCGGCGGTCACGGGCAGCAGGGCGGTGAGGTGGCAAATGGTGTCGGGGGCCGGGCGGAGGCTGACGCGCCGCTCACTGGCGGCGTGCGCGGCGCGTTCGGTGACGGAGCGGGGGTCACGCCGGTACGCGGCGGCCCGGGCCGCGGCGACCAGGGACCGGTCACCGGCCCCGGCGAACGTCCCGGCGTCGGGCGCCAATTCCTCGTCGACGGCGGCCCGGTCCGCGGCGCTCAGGCAGGCGGTTTCGCGCACCAGCAGGGTGGCGCGCCATTCGTTCAGCTGCCCGGTTTCCAGGGCGGTGAGGGTGTGCGGCATCTCGGTGATCAGGGCTTTGGCCAGGCCCAGGAGCCGGCCGCCCCTGGCCGGGGATTCGCGCCGGGCCAGGGCAATCTGCGCGCCGACCCCGGCGCCAAGCTTCTCGGCCGGGACCCCGAGCCGGGCTTGTTCGCGGCGCTGGAGCAGATCGAAGGCCACGGCGTGCCGGGCCTGCCGGGCTGCCATGGCGGACTTCAGGTCCTCCAGGTCCCGGATCTCGTCGATCAGTGCTGCAGCGCTGTCCGGGGCCGGGAGGAAGGCCAGGATCCGGGCCAGTTCAGCGACGGTCCCCGCAGTTACCGGTGCCGGGTCTGCCGGAATCGTCTCGGGCCCCTGATTGCCGTCCATGAGTTAAGTGTCCCTGCGGGCTATGACATTTATGGCCCTCCGGAGCCGTTCCACCGCTTCGGAAGCCATCGGCGACCTTCCAGATCCCAACGTCACTCCCGAAACGCTGCCCAGGAAAACGTCGAGCTGAAGACGCGTCCGCAACGCGTCGAGCGCAGAGTGAAACTCGTCAAGCCGTCGGTATTGCTCGATCATCCCGGCGCAATCTTCGGCCTGACGCAGGTCCCGGAGTACGCGGGAGCAGAATGCGAGCAAATCCTGGACGCCGCCGTCACTGCTCCCGGCGCGGCCGAGGCCGTAGTCGCCGTCTCCCGCCGGAACCACTTCGGGCCCCTGATTGCCGTCCATGAATCCAGTCTCCTCCGGGGATCGGACATTAATAGGGCAACCAGAAGGAGGCCGCGAGGTTAGCGGGATTGGTGGGATTCGTTGGCGGTTGTGGAGGTGCGGCCCCGAGATCCCGGCGTCCGAGGACCCACACCCGAGCGCACCGCCCCTGTCTCAAAAACGGGCACGGGTCCATCATGGGAGAGGGCGTTAGCTCTGCGCCCCAGGCGGAACCGGGCGGAGGATTGTCCATGAACCAGAGGGAATCTATCGCGACGAGTATCAGCTCGCTGCCTTCGGACCGCCGCTCGTTACTTAAAGCCGTCGGCGTCGGCGCCGCGGGTATAGCGGGCATGCCGCTGCTGGCCGCCTGCACGGCCCAAAGTGCCCCCGCCGGTACCGGAAGCAGTGCCTCCGGCGGCTCCGGTGTGCCGTCGGCGTCTCTGCTTCCGGCGCCGGAACCGCAGGTCAAACCGCTCCTGGACCAACAGAAGGTCAACGCCGCCTTGGCAAAGCTGGACGGGATTCGGCGTGCGGGAATCGGGCCGGCCCGAGACAGTGGACGCGGATACCGTCTTTCAATTGGCCTCGGTGTCCAAACCCTTGGCCTCCACGGTGGCGGCCGTGGCCGTGGGCCGCAAGGCCATCTCCTGGACGGAACCGGTGATCAACCACACCCCCGGCTTCGCCCTGAAAGACCCCTACGTCACGCGGAACGCCACGGCGGCCGACCTGTTGTCACATCAAGGCGGCCTCAGTACGGGGGCGGGCGATCTGTTGGAAGACCTCGGATTCGACCAGTCCTATATTCTCAGCCACCTCAACCAGCAGCCGCTGGACTCCTTCCGGTCGAGCTACAACTACAGCAACTTCGGCTACACGGCTGGTGCGCAGGCTGTCGCCGATGCCATGAACAAACCCTGGGCAGACCTCGCCGAAGAAGTCTTGTTCAAGCCCCTGGGCATGTCATCCACGAGCTATCGCCACGCGGACTACCAAAAGGCAACGAACAAGGCACTGATCCACGTCCCAGCCGGTAACAAGACCTGGGTGGCCAAATACACCCGGGATGCCGACGCCGAAGCACCCGCCGGCGGGGCCAGTTCCTCCGTGCGCGACCTGGCCCGCTGGATCCGCCTGCAGCTCGCCAACGGCAGCTTTGAGGGAAGCGAGGTCATCGACCCGGACGCGCTTGGTGTCACGCATGTCCCGCACGCCGTGTCGGGCCCACCGGCGACGCCGGGCGCCCGCACCCGCTTCTACGGCTTGGGCTGGAACGTCTCCTACGACGACCACGCCCGGCTCATGCTCGGGCACTCGGGGGCCTTCAACCTTGGTGCCGCGACCGCCGTCTCACTGCTCCCCGGCGAGCAGCTGGGCGTTGTGGCCCTGACCAATGGCCGGCCGCAGGGCATCCCCGAAGCGATCTGCGCCGCATTCCTGGACACGGCCCAGAACGGCGCCCCGACAGTGGACTGGATCGGATTCACCTCGGGCGTCTTCCAGAAGATCGATGAGTCGGAGAAGCCAAAAGTTGACTATTCCAAGGCACCGGCCCAGGCCAAACCGGCGCAGGGCAACAATTTCTACATCGGCAGTTACGCGAACTCCTACTACGGCCCGCTCACCGTCGCGGTGGAGAACGGCGTGCTGACCCTTGAGCTGGGCCCGGCCGGCAGGACCACCAAGTTCCCGCTCACTCATTTTGACGGCGACACCTTCAGCTTTGAATCAATCGGCGAGAACGCCAACGGTCTTGCCGGGGCAATCTTCGCCCCCGGCGCGGCTGCAGCCCCTGGTGCGGACGCCGCAGCCCGAGGCGGCACGGCTCCGAGCGTCAGGCTTGATTTCTACGATCAGACCGGGCTGGGCACCTTCACCCGCAGCTGAGCCCGGACTTCAGTGAGTGAGCTTCTTCCGTAAGCTTCAAAGAAACGCCACGAGCCCCGATCCAAGGAACCCATGCCCATCAACACACAGTCGCTGAAACAGGACGGCTTCACCGGTTTCCGGCCGCTCCAGGACCTTGACATCAACCGGATCCCGCAGAAGCCCGGGATCTTCGCGGTACTGCGGCCCGAGGGCTTCCGGCCCCAGTTCCTGGCCAGGAGCACCGCCGGCATCTTCAAGAAGAAGAACCCCACCCTCAAGGCGGACGCTCTCGACGCCGAATGGGTGGACGACGCCGATGTCCTCTTCGTGGGCAAAGCCGGCCCCGGAAGCAAGGGCAACCGCGGACTGCGCCGGCAAATCCAGGAATTCGTCGACTTCGGCGAAGGCAAGCCGCCAGGCCACTGGGACGGGCGGCTCATCTGGCAGCTCGCCGTGCCCGGGGCCCTGATCATCGCGTGGAAAGAGTTGCCCGTTGAGCAACTCAACGCGGCCGAAGCCCGGTACCATGCCGCATTCATCGAAGAATACGGCCGCCTGCCGTACGCCAACTTAGTCCAGGCGCGCGTCAAAGGTGCTTAGCCGCCGTACGTGAACCGTCCCCCCACTAACGTGGCGGCCACCGGCATGGCCGCAAAATCCGCATCCGACACGGTCAGCGGGTCGGCGTCGAGCACTGCAATATCGGCGGGGTCCCCGACCCGGAGACGGCCGCGACCGCGGGTCGAGGCCGTGAGGGCCTCCTGCCGCGTGAGGGCCTGCGCGGCATGCCACGGCCCGCGGCCATCCAGCCGGTCCCGCGCCGTGGCAGCGGACATGGCAATCCACGGATCCAGGGGGGCCACCGGAGCGTCCGAGCCCAAGGCGAGAGTCGCCCCGGCGGCCAGCAATGAACGGAGCGGGAAGGACCGGTCCGTGCGCCCCGGCCAGTTCGCCTCGGCGGCGTCCCGGTCATCGAGGGCATGCGCAGGCTGGACGCTCGCGGTCACGCCCAACCGGCCGAAGCGGGCGAAATCCTCGCTCCGGACAAACTGGGCATGCTCCACCCGTCCGGCGAGGCCCGCCGCCTCAAACGCATCCAAGGCGACTTGGTTGGCCGCGTCGCCGATTGCGTGGACCGCCGGCACAAAACCCGCCTGCCGGCCCCGGACCAACAGGGCGAGCAGCTCCGCCTCGCTCACGGTCAGCAGCCCGTGGCCGCCGTTCGGATACGGGTCCACGCAATACGCTGTGCGGGTATTGAGCGAGCCGTCGATCAGCACTTTCAGGGGGCCCACGCTGAGCAGCCCGCCACTGCCGGCCACCGCCAAACCTGTCCGCAGCCCCTCTGCCGCGGCCCGGTCCAGGTCCTGCGGATAGACGCCCGCTTCAACCCGCAGGGCAGCGAAGCCGCCGGAGATCCTCCGCAGCCAGGCGTCGCGGTTCCATGTCATCTCGAAGTCCACAATCCCGACCACGCCCCGCGCGGCCGCAGCCTGACCTGCCTGCCGCACCCACGGATCCACCACCGCGTCCGGCAGCTGGCCAAGCTCCCGGGTCAGGGCGAACGCCGGTTCTTCCCGGAGCAGGCCGCCCGCATCCACCGGCATTCCGTACTGTTGGGCCGCTGCGGAGTTGAGCCAGACACAGTGGAGGTCGTGGCTGATCAGGGCCGTAGGCCGGCCGCGTGTCACGCCGTCCAGGAGGTCCAGACTGGGCAGGTCATGCCAGATGGCATCGCGGAAACCGACGCCCACCAGCGTCTGGACGGGACCCGGAGCTCCGGCGCCGCTTCCGGTCCCGGTGCTAGTGTCCCCGGCGATATGGGCCCCGACGACGGCGGCCGCCTCGCGCGCCGAGCCGGCACTGGAGAGGTCAAGCCGGTTGGAGGCCAGCGCCCACTGCGTCATATGACCGTGCTCATCCCACAGCCCAGGAATGACGTAGCGGCCCTCCAGATCCATCACCCTGGTTGCAGCGGGGAGCGCACCCGAGCCCGGGCGCGAAGGGATGATCGCTGACACGGCCCCGGCGCGAAGATGAACGTCGAAGCATATTTCCTCCCCGGGGTGCCGCACGGAGGCCAGCACGAGATCCGGGGGTCGGCAGGGATCGAGCGGATCAGACATAGGAACAGGCTAGGCGGGCGACGCCGCAGGACCCAACAGGCGCACACGGGACTTTCGCCCCTTACCTCTGCCACGAGCGCCCCCCAAGCTGAATGTGTGGGGAGGTTGCTGCACGGCCAGTTGGGGGACGTCTCGAGCGAAGAACCACTTCACGTAGATACGGCACGGGTCTCACCGCGAATTGGGGAAGGAAATGGCGTTTGCACTTTCCGGCTTCAGCAGGAAAAGGCAGGAGACCACGGCCACATGAGTATCCATCACCATTCGGGGGACCCTAAACTCAAGGTGCTCATCCGCCTGGACGCCGACGCCGAAACAGCTCGGATCGACGTGCATGGTGTGGTGACCGTGGCCAACGTGCGGGCACTGTATGTCGTTTGCCGCCGCGTCACAAGCAAGCTTCCCGGGTTCGAACTCGTGCTCGACCTCGCCCATGCCCGGGTGTCGGCCGCCGCGATCGAGGAACTCCGTGAGCGTGCCCGCGCCTCGTTGCTGTATTCGGGAATCGATGGCACGGAGACTCCGTGCCGTCTGCGCCTCGTGGACCCGCTGGTCATCCTCAAAACCAAGGAGCACGTATGAAAGCCCTCGTCTATGGCGGTCCCGGGGAGAAATCGTGGACCGAGGTCCCCGATCCCACAATCCAGAATCCCAGCGATGTGATCGTCAAAGTGGACACCACCACCATCTGTGGGACCGATCTGCACATCCTCAAAGGCGACGTCCCCGCGGTGGCCAAGGGCCGCATCCTGGGCCACGAAGGGGTCGGCACCATCACGGAGATCGGCGCCTCCGTGACCAGCCTCAAGGTCGGGGACCGCGTCATCATTTCGTGCATCAAGTCCTGCGGGCACTGCGCCAACTGCAAGACAGGCCTGTACTCCCA
>NZ_CAKKMM010000156.1:0-8790 GCF_918698205.1 Microbacterium sp. Bi128
GTCAGGAATCCACGGCCCAGCGGGCTGTAGGGCACAAAGCCAATGCCGAGCTCGGCGAGGACCGGGAAGACCTTGGTCTCCGGCTCGCGCTCCCACAGCGAGTATTCGGTCTGCAGGGCGGTGATGGGGTGCACCGCGTGGGCCCGGCGCACGGTGTCGGCGCTGGCCTCGGACAGGCCAAGGTGCCGGACCTTGCCGGCCTGGACCAGCTCCGCCATGGCCCCGACGGTTTCCTCGATCGGGACTGTCTTGTCCACCCGGTGCTGGTAGTACAGGTCGATGTGGTCCACGCCCAGCCGCTGCAGGCTGGCATCGCAAGCGGCGCGCACGTAGTCGGGGGAGCCGTTGATGCCCACCCAGGATCCGTCGGGCCGCCGTTCGTTGCCGAATTTGGTGGCCAGGACGACGTCGTCGCGCCGGCCCGCGATGGCCCGGCCCACCAGCTCTTCATTGGTGAAGGGGCCGTACATGTCAGCGGTGTCGAGCAGGCTTCCGCCGGCGTCGAGAAACGCCTGGATGGTGGCGATGGACTCGTTGTCCTCGCCGTGGCCGTAGAACTCGCTCATGCCCATGCAGCCCAATCCCAGGGCTGAGACGGTGAGTGAACCGAGTGTGCGGGTTTCCATAGATATCTCCTCAACGGGAACGGTGGGACGCCCTGTCCGGCACCTGGTCCGGCGCATGTTCAGCGGCGGGCCGGCGCGCAGTGGGCAGACCGCAACTTTAGGCCCATCGGGCCGGGGACACAACGGGAGGTCTGCTTTGGCTCGGTGCTCCCGGGCTCGCGTAGTGCCGGTCCGGTCCGGGAGCCAAAACGGCGTATGCCATCGGACCCAGCCAGAACGGCTGCAGACCTCCAGACCCGCGGATCGTCAGTATGAGCATGCGAGGGCGATCGCCCAGGCAATGGCTGGGGGGCCGCTTGATCCCTACGACGCCGGGGCGGCTGCCATCTTCGCCCGGACCTCGTCCATGTCCAGGTCCTTGATGGCGGTGATGAGCTGTTCCAGCCCGGCCGCGTTCATTGCCCCGGGCTGCGAGAAGACGAGGATCCCGTCCCTAAAGGCCATCAGGGTGGGGATGGAGGTGATGCGGGCGGCGGCGGAGAGGCCGGGCTCGGCCTCCGTGTCCACCTTCGCGAAGACGACGTCCGTGTGGTTGTCGGACGCCTTGCTGAACGTGGGGGCGAACATCCGGCACGGGCCGCACCAGGCTGCCCAAAAGTCCACCAGCACGATGCCGTTGCCGGTGATGGTGTCGTTGAAGGTTTTCTCGGAAATGTCGATGGTTGCCATGGCAAAATATTATACCCCCGGGGGTATATCAGCAAGCGTGGCACCGGGTTTGCATTTATACCCCAGGGGGTATCATGATGGAGAGGGAAAGATGCCCGCCCTGGAGGATATCCGCACACTTTTCCTGCGCCTGACCTACGCCGGCGCGGGTCTTTCCCGGGCAACCCCTGGTCCCGTATTCTGCCGCTCAACATTTTTCCGCTCAACAGGCCAGTCCTACCGAAAGGTCCAGCACATGGAAATCACCCCGCAGCAGCTCGCGGAACAGCTCAAGGCCGGCAGCGATGCCCAGATCGTGGATGTGCGCGAACCGGCTGAAATCGCCGAAGGCATGATCCCCGGTGCCACGCACATTGCCTTGGGCGAACTGGCCGGCCGCCTCAGCGACCTGGACAAGTCCCGTCCGGTCATCGCCGTGTGCCGCAGCGGACGCCGCAGTGCGGCAGCGGCTGACCAGCTGGCGGCCGCAGGCTACACGGCTTACACCGTGCCCGGCGGAATGCTTGATTGGACTGCCGCGGGATTCCCGACCGCCTGACCCCACCAGACTGCCCGGGCGGCACGCCCCCAAGCGCCGCCCGGGCTTCCATTTGCCCGGACCGTGTCCCTGATGTGGCGAACCGGGCGGTGGAGGGCGGCCTCGCCCAGTAGCGGGCCGCCACAAGAAATGCTCCAAGAAATACCGAAAGAGATCATGAATTCCTTGAATACGACCACTCCTGTTCACAGCGCTCCCAAGTCCATCGATGCCTCGACCCTGAAGGCCTGGGAGGATAACCACGACGATCTCATGGTCATTGATGTGCGCAACGGCGCAGAGTTCGATGCCATGCACATCAATGGCTCGTACCATGTGCCGCTGTCCATGCTCAGCGAACACACTGAAGAATTCGCGGCCAAGATGGGTACCCGCGTGGTCCTCGTCTGCCAATCCGGTAACCGGGCCGAGCAGGCCCGCAAGCACCTGGACGCCGTAGGCCTGGCCAGTGCCAGCGTTCTGTCTGGCGGGGTCCCCGCCTACGCGGCCGCCGGCGGGAATGTCGTCCGCGGCCGTGGCACCTGGGCCCTGGAACGCCAGGTCCGGATGACCGCCGGCTCCCTTGTCCTTGCCGGCATGCTCGGCAGCAAGTTCATCTCGCCCAAACTAGGCCTGATTGCCGGCGGCATCGGTGCTGGCCTGACGTTCTCCGCGGCCACTAACAGCTGTGCCATGGGCCAGATGCTCTCCAAGATGCCTTGGAACCGCTCCGCGAACGAGCCCACCGCGCACCAGGCCCTGAAGAGCCTGGACGCCCGGGCATGATCATTTCCGCGGCGGCGTTCGGGCTGATCGTCGGTGGCCTGCTGGGCCTGGTCGGAGGCGGCGGATCCATCCTCGCCGTGCCCGCCCTGGTCTATGGCGTGGGGCTGCCGCTTGCGGCGGCGATCCCGACGTCGCTGGTCGTCGTCGGCGCATCCTCCGCCGTCGCGGTGCTGCCCCGGCTGCGGAATGGGGTGAACTGGGGACTGGCGCTGATCATCGGCGCCGCAGGCACCGTGACGGCCTACCTCGGCGCGATGGTCAACAGGTTGCTGGACCCGAAGGTCCTGCTGCTGGCTTTTGCCGCGATCATGGTCTTCGCCGGCATCCGGATGCTGATGCCGTCGACATCCGTCGGCGGCGCCTGCGCGCTGCCCGGCGGCGGCGTCAACTGGCGCAGCTGCCTGCCCAAGGCAATCGCCACCGGCGCCGTCGTCGGGTTCCTGACCGGTCTACTCGGCGTCGGGGGCGGCTTCCTGATCGTCCCGGCACTCACCCTGGCTCTCGGACTCCCGATGGCGCTGACCGTTGGAACTTCCCTCGTGATCATCGTGATCAACTCGGCCGCCGGCTTCGCCGCCCACCTGGGTGATCTGCAGATCGACTGGGCCGTCACGGCGGCCTTCGCCGTCACCGCGATGGCCGCCTCACTCGCGGCAGGGCGGATCGGCACCGGCATCCCGGACAGGGTCCTCAAGCGTGGCTTTGGAATCCTGGTGCTGGTGATCGCCGCCTACGTCGCTGTGCAGGCGCTCCTGTCCTGAGGGGCGCCAGGGAACGTGAAAAAAGCGCCGGAGGACATGTCCTCCGGCGCTTTCCCTTCCTCAACGCCTGTGCTTGGGCGCCGGCAGGGTCCACCTACCGCCCGAACAGCTTCGCGAAGAAGCCCTTGCCGGTCGACTTTTCCTGCTCGTGCCCGCGGCAACGCTGGGAGCTCGGAACCCCGCGCATGACCTGGTCGACGTGCTGGCCGCAGCCTGCCCATGTGGTCTTCTGGCATTTCTTACATGTCACCGCACGGCACATCTGGTTGCTCCTTTGCATAAGTGGATAGTCTCATCAGTATACCCCCTAGGGTATTTGTGCGGATGAAGACTTCACCGCGAGATAGAGCGGCAGCCCCGCGGGCCGGCGCCAAGGCAGCCTTCGAGGGAGTGTTTTGAGGCCGCCAACGGTCTGGGCGCAGCATCGCCACCGCGTCCGGCTCCAGCCGAGTTATCCCCTTGATTCCACTGCGCAGCGGGAGGATCGTGGGCCGTGCGGCACGACGTTGTGCCAGGCAGACGCGTAGCGGGAGGCTCGATGGCGGCAGAGGCGGTCTTCCGGGTTGTTGTTGGGGTCGACGGGTCGGACTCGTCACTGGCAGCTCTGGAATGGGCCCTTCAGGAAGCCCGGCTGAGAGCCGGGCAGGTTCACGTTGTCACAGCATGGCACTACCCCCTCCTCGGGGATGCCGCTGGCAAGGCTGAGGACCATGAAGCCTTCGGCGACAACGCCCGGAATGTGCACGCTGATGCGCTGCGGCGGGCATCCGGGTCCGGTGTTGCGGTCACCGGTGAAGTGAAGGAGGGGCATACCGCGGAGGTGCTCCTGAAGGCTGCGGCCGGGGCCGATCTCCTGGTGGTCGGATCGCGGGGTCGTGGCGGCTTCGCCGAAATGCGACTGGGGTCGGTATCGAGCCATGCGGTGCACCATGCCCATTGTCCTGTGCTGGTGGTCCGTACCGGTGCCAGGGCGGTTCCTTAGATTGCAGGTTTGTGGTCGGTGCCGCGCATCCGGACGGCCACGAGGATTCCCGACAACGCGGTGAGCGCCGCGACGACGGCGACGGCACTCCATCGGGTCTTTCTCATCGTGTTCCTCCTCGAACGGGCGCCCCACGTCGGGCGCGGTGTCGTGAGTAGTTTAAGCGCATAACTTAGGACTCGGCAACCCGGCGCCCACCGAACGCACACGATCGGGTCGAGCACACGCGACGCGGCCGACCGGGAGCTGTGCGCTCGACCCGTTCGTGTGCGCTCGACGACGGCGAACGCCCGAACGGCACGGACCCGGATGCCGGAGCCTCAGGCCGGCGGCTCCAGATACCCCCGCACGAACTCGGCGAAGTGCGCCGACATGTCGACGGACTCGTCGAGCAGCCACTGCTGCTGGAGGCCGTCCATCACGGCGCTCAAGAGCCGCGCTGCCCGGTCGGGATCGATGTCGGGGCGCACCTCCCCCGCCGCTTGACCGGCCCGCAGCAGTTCCGCGGCGCGGGCGGCGCTCTCGCGGTAGCGGGCGGCGAAGGAGGCGTGCGCCGGATGCTCGGGATCGCTCGCCTCGGCGACGACCACCGTGTACAGCGAGGTGAGGCCGCGCGTGGTGGCGTTGTAGGCGACGACCTTGCCCATCTGCTCGACGAGGGTGTGGGCGGCGGGGTCGCCCGCGGCGTCGCGCACACGTTCGTCCCGCTGCCGCAGCACCTCGGTGAAGAGCTCCTCCTTGGTGGCGAAGTGGTGCAGCACACCGGCGGGGGTCAGCCCCACCCGCTTCGCCACCTCACGTAAAGAGCCGCTCGTCACCCCCGAACGCCCGAAGACCAGGACGGCCTCGTCGACGATGCGCTGGCGCCGTACCTGGCCCTTCGCGTAGCTGCCGCGAGGAGCGCGCGGCATCCCGTCCGCCGTCATCCGGGTCTCCCTCCGCACGCACCGATGCCCGGTCCCGTGAGGGTACCGGGCATCGGTGGGACGCGTGCGATCAGGGCCGACGGTCGCCCCAGGACGAGCCGAAGACCTGCTGCTCCATCGCGGGACGCAGCCGCTGCTCCATCTCGTCGTCGACGAAATAGTCCTTCAGCGTGTCGCCGGTCAGGGCGTTGCCGATCGCCGCCATGATCATCGACTGGTCGAGCGACAGGTACCGCTCGGCGACGGTGTCGCTCTTCACCGCGACGGCGTCGTAGAACCCGCCCGGCCCGTACGCGCCGAGCTTCTTCTCGATCCCGCGCAGATTCTTCAGCACGCCCGGACGGTCGTACGGCAGAGCGAGGAAGGCCGCGTGCGGTGTCACCACGCCGTCACCGAAGGTCGGGTCGGGGTTCGTTCCTTCGGTGCAGCCGGGGCGGTCGATGTCGACGTCGGTCTTCTCGGCATCCGAGGTGTAGCCGTCGGACCGGATGCCGGCGATGTCGACGCCGTACTCCGCGTAGCCGCCGAACGGGTTGCTCGCGGGCGAGAAGCCCCAGTAGCCGTAGCCGGCTTCGCGGAGGCCGTGGCGCTTCTGGACCTCGACCGTGATCGGGTGGTTCTTCGCCCACGACTGCGGGCCCCACTCGGTCTCGGGGACGAGCAGGTCGGGCATGAGCGACTCGAACATGCTCCCGCCCCAGCTCGGCACGAAGGACATTCCGTCGTAGGAATACACGCCCTCATAGACGTCGAAACCGTCGTAGGTGCGCGTCTCGCCCGTCGGCAGCTGCTCCTGCCAGGCCCAGTCGCAGCCCGCGGGCATCGTGCGGTGCGTGCCCGAGAGCGCGGTCGCCGGGATGCCGCCCTCGGCGATGCCGAGGTAGGTCGCGATACGGCTCTCGCTCACGGTCGTGTCGTAGTGGTGGCACGTGTAGAACGCCTGCTCGCCACTGCCGTTGTACATCGGGGCCGGGACGGCGCAACCGTCGCCGGGAGCGGCCTCCCAGAAGCCGCCGCGGTTGGTGCCGGCGGGCAGCCCCTGCGCACCGGCGGTGTCGAAGAACGCCGAGAAGTCCATCGAGCGATACAGCGCATCGGCGCGGTCGGCGAGCGTCGGCTCGGCCTCGCGGACGATGCGCAGCGCCGCGGCGAGCCAGCCGTTGTCGACCGTGCTCAAGAACGGGTGGATGACCTCACCCGAGGTGGGGAAGATGTCGAGCTTCGCGCCCGTCTCCGGCGAGTACCAGTTGTAGTACATGCCGCTGCCGTCGTTGCGCTCCATGCGCTCGAGGGTCGACACGGTCGCCGTGAGACGGTCGCGGGCCTCGTCGGCGCCGATGACGCCGAGGTCGCGCGCGGTGACGGTCGACCACAGATACCCGCCGATGTTGGTCGGCGAGGTGTAGCCGGATGCCGTCGTGGGGTCCAGGTCGCCGCCGATGTTGTCGTCGGGCAGCCCCGTGTTCGCATGGGTCATCGCCGCCATCGACGTCCAGGTGTCGGCGGCGTAACGCTGCAGCTCGCGCGAGCCGGGGCCGGCGTGCCCGGGGCCGCCGGCGTGCGGCGGCGGTCCCGCGTGCGGCGGCGGTCCCGCGTGCGGCGGCGGTCCCTCGTGCGGCGGCGGAGCGGCGACGGCGGGTGACGCGACGGCGAGTCCGCCGACGACGAGTCCGACGATCGCGGTGGATACCAAGCGGGTGTGCTTCATGACGGGCTCTCCTCATCGAAAGCGCTCCGGGGGGGCGGAGCTCGGTGCCCAAAACCTTACATGCGTACGGTTTATTCGCAACCGCATCCGTTCCCGGCATCGCCGCGCACGCCGAGCGCTCACGTTCGAGCCGAGGACCCACGTTGTGGACGACCGAATCGTGGGCGCTCGACCGGTTCGTGGGCGCTCTACGGCCGATCCTCGCCTCACTTCGGCGCGTGCGCCTCGAGGAACTCGTACACCTCGGTCGTGTCCACCCCCGGGAACGCGCCCGTCGGCAGGGTCGCGAGCAGCGTCCGCGGCGTGCGGACGTTCGGCCACGCGTTGTCGCGCCACGCCGTCTCGAGCTCGGCGGGAGGCCGGCGGCAGCACACTTCGACCGCGTGCCGCGAGACGCCACGGTTGGGCGTGTCCCGCCCGCGGAACCACTTCGTGTCGTCGAAGCGCACCCCCACGCTCACCGAGTGCGCACCCTCGCTCGACTGCTCCACGCGGGCGGTGCACCAGTACGTCCCGTTGCCGGTGTCGGTGTACTGGTAGTACGGGTTGAAGCGGTCGTCCTCGTCGAAGACGACGCGGCTCGTCCACCGGCGGCAGCACATCTGCCCCTCGATCGACCCGAGACGGTCGGTCGGGAAGTTCACGTCGTCGTTCTCGTACGCCTTGGTGATCGTGCCCGACTCGTGCACCTTGAGGAAGTGCACCGGGATGCCGAGATGCACCGTCGCGAGGTTGGTGAACCGGTGCGCCGCGGTCTCGTACGACACCGAATACGCGTCGCGCAGGTCCTCGATGCTGAGCGAGCGACGCGCTTTGGCCTCCTTCAGGGCGGCCACGACGTGCGCCTCGGGGATGAGCAGGGCGCCGGTGAGGTAGTTCGTCTCCACGCGCTGCCGCAGGAACTCGCCGTAGCTCGTCGGTTCGCGATGCCCGAGCATGCGGCTCGACAGCGCCTGCAGCACTGCGGCACGCGGGTCGCCCTTGGCCACGCGCGTGGACAGGTACAGCCGCCCGTTCTTCACGTCGGCGATGCTGCGGGTCGTCTGCGGCAGGTCGGGCACGTAGTGGAGCGGGAACCCGAGGTAGGCGGCGATGTCGCTCGCGGCGCGCTGCGTGAGCGGCCCGCCGGGGTGGTCGACCGCGGTGAGGATCTCGGATGCCGTGCGCTCCAGCTCGGGGAAGTGATTGTCCTGCGTGCGCATGAGGCGGCGCAGCGCCACGTTCGCCCGCCGGGCCTCTTCGGGGGTGGCGGACCGTTCGTCGCGGAGCCGCTCGATCTCGGCCTGCAGTGCGAGCATCGCCGCGAGCGCCTCGTCGGGGACGGTCTTGCCGACCCGGAACGGGGCGATGCCGAGCGCCTGGAACGTCGACCCGCGCATCGCGCGTTCGACCGCGACCTCGAGGGAGGCACGCTCGTCGAGCGGCTCGGCATCCAGGAGCGCGTCCAGGCCCGTGCCGAGGGCCCGCGCGATCGCCTGCAGCAGGGTGAGCTTCGCTTCGCGGCGGCCGTTCTCGATCATCGACATCTGACTGGGGGCGCGGCCGACCGCCGCAGCGAGGTCGTCGAGGGTCAGTCCGCGGGCCGTGCGCAGCTGACGGATGCGCTTGCCGATCGTGAGGGCGTCCACCCCCTCATCGTCGGGGGCGTCGGCGGGGTCGATCAGGGAGACACCGGTGTCCATGTCGCGATGATCTCACCAGAACGGAAGAACGGTCAATCTTCACACCGAGAATCCTCGGATCGAGCCGGATTCTTCGCCCACAGTGGTCTCCACGGGCACCGAAGCCCGCGACCCGAAGGAGGACGACATGACG
>NZ_CAKKMM010000157.1:0-8539 GCF_918698205.1 Microbacterium sp. Bi128
GATCCACAGTCCGGCCTGGTCGATGCGGACGATCCACTCGAACTGCCGCACGTGCGTCATCCACATGATGCACAGGATGAGGAAGCTGATGACGAACGAGAACACCGGATGCAACAGCGCCCCGAGCGCCGCGACGAGATCGGCGTCCGAGTTCACGGTGCCCAGCGACTGCGAGGTGAGTCCGAGCACGAGCAGCGTGGCCGCGATAGCGAAGACGCCGTCCGTGTACGCCTCGGCCCGTCGCGCCGAGACGGTGGCCTCAGGATGCCGCGTGCGCCGGATCATGCGGACAGCGTAGCGTCGCGCCGCGGAACGTCGAGGGGCCGGGCAGTCGCCCGCCCGGCCCCTCGCACGTGACCTACTTCTTGTAGTTCGGTGCCTCGACGACGATCTGCACGTCGTGCGGGTGCGACTCCTTCAGGCCCGCCGAAGTGATGCGCACGAACTTGCCCTTGGACTTCAGCTCTTCGACGGTGCGCGCACCGACGTAGAACATGGACTGGCGGAGGCCGCCGATGAGCTGGTACGCGACAGCCGCCACGGGGCCGCGGTACGGGACCTGGCCCTCGATGCCCTCGGGGATGAGCTTGTCGTCACTGGGGACGTCGGCCTGGAAGTAGCGGTCCTTGGAGTACGAGGTCTTCTTGCCACGGGTCTGCAGCGCGCCCAGCGAGCCCATGCCCCGGTACTGCTTGAACTGCTTGCCGCCCTGGAACACGATCTCGCCCGGCGACTCGTCGGTGCCCGCCAGGAGCGAGCCGAGCATCACGGTGTCGGCTCCGGCGACGAGGGCCTTGGCGATGTCGCCCGAGTACTGCAGTCCGCCGTCGGCGATGACCGGGACACCGGCGGGGATCGCGGCCTGAGCGGCCTCGTAGATCGCGGTGACCTGCGGCACGCCGACGCCCGCGACCACGCGGGTGGTGCAGATCGACCCCGGGCCGACGCCGACCTTCACGGCATCCACACCCGCGTCGATGAGCGCCTGAGCACCCTCGCGCGTGGCGACGTTGCCGCCGATGACGTCGACGTGGGCGAAGGACTCGTCGGCCTTGAGACGACGGACGATGTCGATGACGCCCGCCGACTGACCGTTGGCGGTGTCGACGACGAGCACGTCGACGCCCGCATCGCGCAGCGCCTCGGCGCGCTGCCACGCGTCACCGAAGAAACCGATCGCCGCGCCGACCCGCAGACGACCCTGCTCGTCCTTGGTAGCGAGGGGGTACTTCTCGCTCTTGTCGAAGTCCTTGATGGTGATGAGTCCGGCGAGCTTGCCGTCTTCGTCGACGAGGGGGAGCTTCTCGACACGGTGCTTCGCGAAAGTGGCGATGACGTCGTTGGCGTGGATGCCGACGGGGCCGGTGATGAGACCGTCCTTCGTCATGACGTCCTTCACCAGCGTGGTCTGACGCTCGAATCCCGAGACGAAGCGCATGTCGCGGTTCGTGATGATGCCGACGAGCACGCCGTCGGGGTCGATGACCGGCAGACCCGAGATGCGGTACTGCGCGCACATCGCGTCCACCTCGGCGACGGTGGCATCCGGGGTCGTGGTGATGGGGTTCGAGACCATGCCCGACTCGCTGCGCTTGACCTGGTCGACGATGCCGGCCTGGTCCTCGATCGAGAGGTTGCGGTGGACGATGCCGATCCCGCCCTGACGCGCGATCGCGATCGCCATGCGCGCCTCGGTCACCGTGTCCATCGCGGACGAGAGGAGGGGGGTTGCCACGGTGATGCGCCGGGTGAGTCTCGACGACGTGTCGGCTTCGCTGGGGATGACGTCCGTGTGCCCTGGAAGAAGGAGGACGTCGTCATACGTCAGTCCGATGAAACCGAAGGGGTCGTGCTGCTCCATGGATCCTCCTGCGCACGCGGCGCCTGTTCGAAAAGGGACGACGTCGGCCGGTGCGCGCACGGCGCTCCGCTCTGAATTCTAAGCGTCGGGGGCGGTTGTTTCATTCCCCGGGCCTGTCCGGCAAACGCAAAGGCGATGACACGGTTCGCTAACGGCGACGAGCCGAAACACGAACGACACATTACGCTCGTACCGTCGATCGTCGAAGCTGACGACGACATCGTCAGCGTTGCCGAACTGGAGACTCCGTGGGTCATTCCTCCCCCACCGCGACACGATCGCGATCCCTTCCCCGTCTAGCCCTCCTCGTCTCGCTCCTGGCCAGCGCCGTCGCTGTCCTGAGTCTTTTGCTGGCCGCCCCGGCCAGCGCACAGACGACACCGACCCCCGCGGCCACCCCGGGCACGGGCGACATCTCGACGCAATTCACCATCGGCGGCATCATCCAGGCCGACGGCGAGCCGGTGGAGGGCGTCGAGATCGCCGTCGAGGGCTCCGGTTTCTCGGAGATCGGCACCACCCGCTCCGACGGCCGATGGTCGGTGTCCGTCCCCGGACCCGGCTCGTATACGGCGACCCTGCAGGTCGACACGCTGCCCGACGGCGTCGCTCCGCGCGACCCCGACAACGTCAGTCGCGACGTGACGGTGGGCACCACCAACACGGTGAACGTGCTCTTCCCGACCGGCGAGGGCACGACCGCGACCGGCTCGATCTGGGACACGTTGTTCTCGAGGTTCATCTACGGCCTCAATTTCGGTCTGCTGCTCGCCCTCGCCGCGATCGGCATCTCGCTGATCTTCGGGACGACGGGCGTCAACAACTTCGCCCACGGCGAGATGCTCACCTTCGGCGCGATCATCTTCTACGTGTTCACGTCGATGGGGTGGAACCTCCTGCTGGCGGTCCTGCTCACCGTGGCGCTGTCCGCCGCGCTCGGATGGACCCAGGATGCCGTGCTCTTCAAGCCTCTCCGCAAACGCGGCGTCGGGCTCGTCCAAGTATTGATCGTCACGATCGGCCTCTCGATCGTGCTGCGGTACCTGTACCTCTATTTCTTCGACGGGGGGACGCGCAACATCGACACCGGCATCACCGAAAACGTCACGATCGGGCCGGTGACGATCACGCTCACCTCGCTCATCAGCATGGGCGTCAGCGTCGTCATGCTCGCCGCCGTGGCCTACTTCCTGACCCGCACCCGCATCGGCAAGGCCACGCGCGCCGTCAGCGACAACGCGTCGCTCGCCGCGGCATCCGGCATCAACGTCGACCGCGTGATCCGCATCGTCTGGGTCCTGGCGGGCGCGCTGACCGGCCTGTCGGGCGTGCTCTACGGGCTCTACCGCGGCGTCACGTGGGACATGGGCTTCGCGATCCTGCTCCTGCTGTTCGCGGCGGTGACCCTGGGTGGTCTGGGCAGCGCGTTCGGCGCGCTCGTCGGCTCGCTCATCATCGGCATCATCACGGAACTGTCCACCATCGTCATCCCCCCGGACCTCCGGTACGCGGTGGCCTTGATCGTGCTCATCGGCGTGCTGCTGTTCCGGCCCCAAGGTGTGCTCGGTCGTAAAGAGCGGATCGGCTGAGGAAGAACGACATGGACTGGCTTTCGATTCTCAACAACGCCGCGGGCGAGCTCATCAGCCCGACCACCGCGGCCTACGCCCTCGCCGCGATCGGACTCAGCGTCCACTTCGGCTACGCGGGTCTGCTCAACTTCGGTCAAGCGGGCTTCATGGCCGTCGGTGCGTACGCCTTCGCCATCTCGACCCTGTCGCTGGGCGCCCCGGTGTGGCTGGCGATCCTCATCGCGATCGTCGCCTCGGTCGTGTTCGCGTTCATCCTCGGTATCCCGACCCTGCGTCTGCGGGCCGACTACCTCGCGATCGTCACCATCGCCGCGGCGGAGATCGTGCGCTACATCGTGTCGACCGTGGGGCTCACCGACATCACCGGCGGCTCGCAGGGCCTCAACGGCTACAACCGCGATTTCCAGGGTCTGAACCCCCTGCCCGAGGGCACGTACGGAATCGGCCCCTGGACCTATTCCGCCAACGACTGGTGGGTGCGCGTGTTCGGCTGGGGTCTCGTGATCCTCGCGACGCTTCTCGTCTGGATCCTCATGCGCAGCCCCTGGGGGCGCGTGGTGAAGGGCATCCGCGAGGACGAGGACGCGGTGCGTAGCCTCGGCAAGAACGTGTACTCCTACAAGATGCAGGCGCTCGTGCTCGGTGGCGTCATGGGCGGGCTCGCCGGCGTCGTGTTCATCCTCCCTCGGGCCGTCCAGCCCGGGAACTACGGCACGGCGCTGACGTTCTTCATCTGGACCGCACTGCTGCTGGGCGGCGCCGCGACGCTGCTCGGACCCATCGTGGGCGCCGCACTGTTCTGGGTGCTGCTGTCGCTGTCGAACGGCATCATCGTGGGACTGCGGGACGTCGGCATCCTGGGCTTCATGAGCACCACCCAGGCCGGGCAGGTGCGCTTCATCATCGTCGGGATCGGGCTGATGCTCCTGGTCATCTTCCGGCCGCAGGGCATCTTCGGCAACAAGAAGGAGCTGTCGTTCAATGTCTGACACGACCGTCACCCACCCCCTGGTGAAGGGCGAGGTCGGCCCCGGCTGCGCGAAGGTCGACCCGATCGTCGTCGCCGACGGTGTCACGCGGCAGTTCGGCGGTCTCAAGGCCGTCGATGTCGAGCACCTCGAGATCCCCCGCGGACAGATCACGGCCCTGATCGGCCCGAACGGCGCCGGCAAGACGACGCTGTTCAACCTGCTCACCGGCTTCGACAAGCCCAACACCGGACGCTGGAGCTTCGAGGGGTCCAACCTCGCGGGCGTCGCCGCGTTCAAGGTGTCGCGCAAGGGCATGGTCCGCACGTTCCAGCTGACCAAGTCGCTCGGCCGCCTGTCGGTGCTGCAGAACATGCTGCTCGGCGCCCGCGACCAGAAGGGCGAGAACATCTTCCGCGCGATGATCCCGTCGATCTGGCGTTCGCAGGAGAAGGCGAACACCGAACGCGCCGACGATCTGCTGCGCCGGTTCAAGCTGGATGCCAAGCGCGAGGACTTCGCGGCGTCGCTCTCGGGCGGTCAGCGCAAGCTCCTCGAGATGGCTCGCGCCCTCATGAGCGACCCGAAGCTCGTCATGCTCGACGAGCCGATGGCCGGCGTGAACCCCGCCCTCACGCAGAGCCTGCTGGGTCACATCCTCGACCTCAAGAGCGAAGGCATGACCGTGCTGTTCGTCGAGCACGACATGCACATGGTCCGCCACATCTCCGACTGGGTCGTCGTCATGGCCGAAGGCCGGGTGGTCGCCGAAGGACCGCCCGAGACCGTGATGAGCGATCAGGCCGTCATCGACGCCTACCTCGGCGCCCACCACGACACCGACCTCGGCGACATGACCACCTCGCAGCTCGCGACGATCGAGGCCGAGGCCGCGGCCGAGGCAGATTCCGAGATCGCCGCCGACGAGAAGGACGGAAAGCTCCGATGACCGCCACCGCCACCCGCACTGCGGTGCTGCGCACCGACGACCTCGTCGCCGGCTACCTGCCCGGGGTGAACATCCTGAACGGCTGCTCGGTCGACGCCTACCAGGGCGACCTCATCGGGATCATCGGGCCGAACGGCGCGGGAAAGTCCACGCTCCTGAAGGCCATCTTCGGTCAAGTCAAGATCCGCGGTGGAGCCGTGCTGCTCAACGGTGAGGACATCACCTCTCTCAAGGCCGACAAGCTCGTCGGCAAGGGCGTGGGGATGGTCCCCCAGAACAACAACGTGTTCCCGAGCCTGTCGATCGAAGAGAACCTGCAGATGGGGCTGTTCCAACGCCCCAAGGTCTTCTCGGAACGCTTCGAGTTCGTGACCGGCCTGTTCCCCGAACTCGCCAAGCGTCGCCGTCAACGCGCCGGCTCGCTCTCGGGCGGCGAGCGCCAGATGGTCGCGATGGGCCGCGCGCTCATGATGGACCCGTCGGTCCTGCTTCTCGACGAGCCCTCCGCCGGCCTCTCGCCGGTGCGCCAGGACGAGACGTTCCTCCGGGTCGCCGAGATCAACCGTGCGGGCGTGACGATCATCATGGTCGAGCAGAACGCGCGCCGCTGCCTGCAGATCTGCCACCGGGCCTACGTGCTCGATCAGGGCAAGGACGCCTACACCGGCACCGGCCGCGAGTTGCTCACCGACCCCCGCGTCATCGAGCTGTACCTCGGCACCCTGGCGGCCGACGAGGACGCCAAGCGCGACGCCCGGGAGACCGAGGTCTGATCCGTCGGCGTCCCGCGGGGGCGGCACTCACCCTGGTGGGTGCCGCCCTCGCGGGATGCTCGGCGGACCCTCCGCCCGCCCTCCCGGCGGGCCTGACCGTCTCGGTCGTCCAGCAGCGCGGTGACATCGTTCCCGGTCGGCTGCAGCTGCGGCTCACCAACGGCTCGGACGCGGCCGTCACCGTCGTCGCGGCCACGCTCACGTCTGCCGCGCTGTCGACGCCCGCCGAGTGGGCGGCGCGTCGTACGGAGTCCGTGACCCGTGACGGCCGGCGAGGCGCCCTCGACGCTCACCGTCGCCGTGGCCTCCCGCCGCTGCGATCCGCACGCGATCGCGGAGGACAAGGTCGGCACGCTGTTCGACCTCGTCGCCCGTGTCGACGGGCGCGAGGTCGTCGTGTCGCTCGAACGCCCGCAGAAGGTCGCCGACGCCCTGTTGACCTTCGCCGCGGAGGCGTGCGGCCTGTCGAGCGGCGGCTCCCACCCCGAGACGGCATCCGGCTGACGAAACCGCCGCAGGCTGCAGTGGAGATGTCAGCCCGGTGAAGTCTCGCGGTCGTGGCGGAACAGACAAGGGCCCGGATGCCGTGGCATCCGGGCCCTTGTCTCGGGGTCAGGTCACTCGTTGAGCGAACCGAACTCCGTGTTCAGCAGGGTGTACTTGTTGTCGGCACCGTACTGGTAGATGCCGATGTACGCCTCGGTCGGGTCACCGTTGTCGTCGAACGTGATCGGGCCGGAGACACCGTCGTAGTCGACGTCCTTGCCGTCGTTGATCAGCGCGAGGCAGTCGGCGAAGGTGGTGCACTTCTCGCCACCCTCGGTGACCGACTTCAGGTTGTCGCGAATCGCCGTGCCCGAGTCGTCCTTGGCCTGCGCAGCGGCGAGGGCCGCGACGATGACCGCGTCGTAGGACTCCGGCGCGTAGCTGAAGTCGGTGAGCGCGGGGTCGACCGTGAGGAGTCGGCTCTGGAACTCGGTGTCGGCCGGGTTGCCGGGCAGGGTGCCCTTGGCTCCCTGGAGCGTGCCCGCCTGGAACTCGTACGAGTTGGACAGGTTGCCGTCGACGAAGTACACCTTCGATCCCGGGAAGCCCTGGGTGTTGACCAGCTGCGGGATGATCGACGAGGTCTCCTCGAACGCGATCACGGCGATCGCGTCGGGCTTGGATGCCAGGAGCTGGTCGACCTGCGACGTGAAGACGGTGTCGCCCGGGTTGTACGGGACGGCGACCGAGACCTCGCCACCGGCGGCCTCGATGGCCTTGGTCGCGTTGTCCTTCAGGCCGATGCCGTAGGGGTCGTTGATGTAGATGACACCCACGTTGGCGGCGCCGTCGCCGGTCATGAGGTTACCGAGGACGCGCCCCTGGAGGACGTCCGAGGGAGCGGTACGCCAGTAGTACCCGTCGTCGGCGTAGGTGGTGAAGTCGGGCGACGTGTTGGCCGGCGAGATCTGGACGACGCCCGCGTTGACCAGCTGGTCGATGAACGTGAACGACACACCGGACGACGCCGCACCGATGACGACGTCGGCACCGGCGTCGACGAGCTCGGTCGCCGACTGGGTGGCGATGTCGGTCGTGGTGTCACCCGAGTCGCGCTCGGTGAGTTCCGTCGTGAACGGGAACGCGTCGCCCGTGGCCTCGATGTCCTGGATCGCGAGCTTGACACCGGCGACCTCGGGCGGGCCGAGGAAGGCGAGGTTTCCGGTGGCGGGCAGGATGGTGCCGACGTGGAAGACCCCGTCAGCGGTGGACACGGCGCCTCCGCCGGATGATGCGCTGGGCGCGGCGGCGTCGCCGCCACCACCGGCGCAACCGGCGAGGACGAGCGCGCTGGCACCGACCAGGGCGAGACCGCCCAGGGCCTTGCCGGCACGCGTACGCGTGAAGACGCTCATAGTGCTCCTTGCTGTGGATGAACGTTCGACGGCACAGGGGTGCCGTCTGGTGTCCTAAACCTAATCTCCTCCACGTTTTCGTCGTGTTGCCGTTCGTTAACGATGTGCGTCGCCGAGGTCACGGCGTCATAACGCCCTCTAGACGGGCTCGGCGACATCCGATACAAGCGGACGGCGTCGCCGCGCGGCGACGAGCGAATCGACGCTCAGCATGATCAGCGCGAGCCAGACGAGCGAGAACCCGATCCAGCGCTCGACCGTCATCGGCTCGTGCAGAACCGACACCCCGATGACGAACTGGATGATCGGTGCGACGAACTGGATGAGCCCCATCACGGTGAGGGGAGCACGGCGCGCTCCGGCGGCGAAGAGCAGCAGCGGGATCGCGGTGATCACTCCGGCCGCGGCGAGCAGGCTCGTGTGCAGCGGACCGTTGGCCCCCATCGTCAGACCCGTCGTTGTCGCGACGACGATCAGCTGCACGGCCGCGACCGG
>NZ_CAKKMM010000158.1:0-8527 GCF_918698205.1 Microbacterium sp. Bi128
CCACCCACTCTGCCCCGGCAGCGGCTCCGTTACGTGCGGATCCTAGATGTCGCCGCGGGGTTTGCCCGCAAGGGCCTGGACTCCGTGGTCCTGTCCGAGGTGGCGGCCAAGGCGGACGTGCCACTGGGGACGCTGTACCGCTACTTCCCGTCGGCCACCCAGCTGGTCCTGGCGCTGTACCGCAAGCAACTGGGCGAACTGCTCGCGGGGAGCTCGCCGGCGGCCGGCAAGGTCGCGGCCCAGGCCCTCGCGGGAGTGGTGATGGAGATCTTCCACATGCGCCTGATGCAGCCCGCCGTGGAGCAGTCCCTCAACCGGGCGGTCTACGTCAAGGACAACGACACAACGCGGCTGCTGCGCGAGATCGATGCGACGGCCGAGAAGGCAGTCACGGCGGCGTGCGGCGACCCGGCCGTGGCCCGGGTCCTGCTGCTGACGGTTACGGGCCTGGTCCAGGCCGTCCGCTGCCGCCGGCTGTCCCTCTTCGAAGCGGAGGAGGACCTGAAGAAGGCCTGTTCCCTCCTGCAGCGGACCCCGCAGGCCGCGTAACTGGTCTAGACCAGCGGCCCGGAAAATGCCCTCCCGCGCGTGATCCGGGTCACATATTCTGGAGAAGAAACGTTTCACCACGAGTGGTTAACGCTCCCCGCGGGCGTAACGGGCGCGATGCCCTGTTTACCATTGCTGGACCGGAGCCGGCTGATGCCGGCAAATCGGGGAAACACCGGCGACCGCCACCTCTGGTCGCCGCCGCCCCTGCCAGACCAACTTGAGCATCCTTGCTTGAGCTTCCATGAGCCGTGCGCCCACGGTGAGCCCCAGGAGACAACGACGTGTCCACTGAAACGATCATTCCCGCCGATTCCACCTCCCCGGCTGAGCCAGTAGCCGTGCTCAGCGACGAGGAAATCTTCGCATCCCACGAGGGCGGCAAGCTGTCGATTTCCAGCACCGTCCCGCTTGCCAGCAAGCGCGACCTCTCCATCGCCTACACGCCCGGTGTCGCCCAGGTCAGCCGCGCCATCCACGCCAACCCGGAGCTCGCCAAGACGCTCACGTGGGCCCAGCGCCTCGTGGTGGTGGTCAGCGACGGCACGGCCGTGCTGGGGCTGGGCAACATTGGCGCCAGCGCCTCGCTGCCCGTGATGGAGGGCAAGTCCGCGCTGTTCAAGGCCTTCGGCGAACTCGACTCCATCCCGCTGGTCCTCAACACCACCGACGTCGACGAAATCATCGAGACACTTGTCCGGCTGCGCCCCAGTTTCGGCGCCGTCAACCTTGAGGACATCGCCGCGCCCCGCTGCTTCGAACTAGAGGAGAAACTCATCGAGGCGCTGGACTGCCCGGTCATGCACGATGACCAGCACGGCACCGCCGTCGTCGTCCTCGCCGCCCTGACCAACGCCGCCAAGGTGACCGGCCGGACCCTCGACAGCCTGCGTGTGGTGGTCTCCGGCGCCGGGGCCGCCGGGATCGCGGTCGCCGAAATCCTGCTGACGGCCGGAATCGGCGACGTCGTCCTCCTGGACTCCCGCGGCACCATCAACAAGGACCGCGCGGACATCGCCGCCGATCCGGCCAGCAAGAAGGCCCAGCTCGCCGCCCGCAGCAACCCTCGTGGCGTGACAGGCGGCCCGGGGGAGGCGCTGCTCGGCGCCGACGTGTTCGTCGGGGTCTCCTCTTCGAAGCTGGACGAGGAGCACCTCAAGCTGATGAACCACAGCTCGATCGTGTTCGCCCTGTCGAACCCGGACCCGGAAGTCCTGCCGGAGGTCGCGAGCAAGTACGCGGCCGTCGTCGCCACCGGACGCAGCGACTTCCCGAACCAGATCAACAATGTCCTGGCCTTCCCCGGCATCTTCCGCGGCGCCCTCGACGCCGGCGCCCGCCGGATCACGCCGGCCATGAAGCTCGCCGCGGCCCGGGCCATCGCGGAACTGGCCGAGGACGACCTTTCCGCGGACTACATCGTGCCCAGCCCGCTGGATCCGCGCGTGGCCCCGGCCGTCTCCGCCGCAGTCGCCGCGGCGGTGGCCGCCGAGTAGCAGGACCGCGTCAGAAGGCATCCGACACCGGACGACGACGGCGGCGCTCCCTGAGGGGGGAGCGCCGCCGCTGTCATTCGGGGAGCCGTCCGGAAGTTAGGCGCCGGCATTCCGGGCCCGGGGCCGTCAACGGCAGCCCCGGGCCCGGCCATAGACTGGGGCCATGAACCCCGAGATTGTCGTGACAGTGCTTTGCGGCCTCGCCATCGTGGTGGGCGTTGCCGGGACGATCATTCCCGTTCTGCCCGGCAGCATCCTGATCGGGGCGAGCCTGCTTGCCTGGGCATTGTGGGGCGGCGCCGGGACCACCGGTTGGGTGGTCTTCGGGATCGGGATGCTTTTCGTTCTGGCCGGCCTGGCCGCGAGCACCGTCCTTACCGGCCGGAAGCTCAAGCAGCACAGCATCCCGAGCCGTTCCGTGGTGGTGGGCCTCGTGCTGGGCGTGGCCGGCATGTTCGTCATCCCCGTGGTGGGGCTCTTTGTGGGCTTCGCCGCTGGGCTCCTGCTCAGCGAGCTGCAGCGCACCCGCGTGTTCGGCACCGCAGTGGCCTCGAGCTGGGCCGCGCTGAAGGCCACGGGCCTGGGCATGATCGTGGAATTCGGCCTCGCGTGCCTCGCCGCGAGCACCTGGGTGATCGGCCTCTGGGTGGCCTCGGCGGCCTAGCAGCGGCCTGCCGGAGCCTACTACCATGGGGGAATGAGCGCCGGACTTGGCGAATCCGCCCCCCAAATTCCTGACGGCCGCATTCCCGCTGGCCAGCTTGCTGACGGCGAAAATCCCGACGGCCAGCGCAGGCCGTACACGGACACCCGCGACCTGACGCCCTTCCGCAAGGTAGTGGTCCGGACACCCGTCCGCGGCCTGGCCGGCACCGTGGGCGGCGCGGTGGCCGGACTCATGGCGGGCCGGGCACCCGGGACGCTGGCCGCCGAAGGCGGGGTGCCCCGGCTGGGCAGGGTAGGGAGCCGGACCTCGGCCAAGAGGATGAAAGCCGTGCACTCCGCCGTCTTCGGAAGCACCGATCCTGACCGCCTGATAACCCTGGCCCGCTCCTACCCCGGCTGGGCGGGGGTGTGCTACCTCCTGGCCGGGCTGCTGGCGTACGCCCACGGCGGGCACCTGCGCGCGTCCGAACTCCTGCAGCACGGCCTGAGACTGCGGAACGACGAGGACGCCAACCGCTACGCCGGCGAATACCTGGCCGGCGTGGTCACCAGGGTGGAGGTGGCCGAGCGGATTGAGGTTCCGGTGCTCTTCTCCGAGGAGGCCGTGTTCCTGGCGCTGTCCCATTCCCTGCGCGAGACCGGCCAGACGGAGGCGGCGCTGGCGGCGCTGGCCGGCCTGCCGCCGTCGTTGCCGCTCGCCCTGGCGCGCTGTTCGCTGGAGGCCGAGCTGGGACGCGACGTCGACGTGGTGGCAGAGACCGAGGGCCTGCTGAACGCGGACGATCTGTCCGCGGCGCTGCTGCTGGTGCGTGCCCGGTCGCTGCGCAGGCTCGGCGCCTACACCGCTTCCCGTTCGGCCCTGCAGGAAGTCCTGCGGCGCAGGAAGACTGACTTCACCCTCCGCAGCGACGCGCTGACGGACACCGCCCTGCTCCTCCTCGAGGCGGGCCGCAAGACCCTCGGCGGCCGGGACTGGCAGCGCCACAAACCGGCACAGCTGGAGGCCGTGAAAGCCATCCGCAAAGACGCCGAAATGCACGAACTCTGGGACCGCGAATACGGGCGCGCTGACGACGACTGACGGGCTTCCACGCCCGATCGCGGCCAAATCCACGTATCCACTACTCTTGCGGGCCCCTGGGGCGGGGAGTACAAACGAGGCATGAGAGATGCGGTGGAGCGCTGGATGCAGCACTACATCACAGCGTGGACGACGAACGATCCGGAGGACATCCGGGCGCTGTTTACCGAGGACGCCATCTATGCGACCAGCCCCCAGGAAGCCGAACCGTGGCAGGGCCGGGACGATATCGTGGAGCACTGGCTTGCCGGGCGTGATGAGCCGGATGACTGGATGTTTGAATGGAAGCTGCTGGGGGTCGACGGCGGCCGGGCGTTTGTGCAGGGCCTGACGACGTACCGCGGCAACAGCCGGAGCTATGACAACTTGTGGGTCATCCAACTGACCGCGGACGGCCGCGCGTCGTCCTTCACCGAGTGGTACATGCAGCGCAAGTAGCCCCAGGGCGGATTCGCGTCCTCACCCGTGCGTCATGGCTGCGCTGACGGCGGGCACGATCTGCTCGGCGAGCAGCAAGGCGCCCAGGGCCAGCATGATGATCCCGCTGGCCAGCGTCACTTGGCGCGCTGCGCCCGGCCTGGCCTGCAGCAGTTTCCGCGCCAGGAGTGCCACACAGCTGTAGATGACGCCCACGAGCAGGATGAAGGTCAGCCCGAGCAGACCCGACTGGACCGGAACCGGCCACGCGGCGTCAGGGCTGACGAACTGCGGCACCAGGGCCACGAAGAACAGCAGGCCCTTGGGGTTGATCCCGCTGATGCCCATGCCCTGGAGGAAGACCCGGAACTGGCTCGCGGGTGTGGCGGCACCGGGAGCAGCGGTACCGGTGCTGAAGCTGGCCCCGCGCCAGGACCGCAGGGTGCTGAAGCCCAGCCACAGCAGGTAGAGGGCGCCCGCCGCGGTCAGCCAGCCCAGCACGCCGGGCATCCCGGCGAGCAGTGCCGCCAGGCCCAGCACCAACAACGCCGTGTGGAGGGCGTAGCCCCCGCAGAGACCGGCGACGGCGGGCGCGAAGCTGCGCTGCCGGAGCCCGGCCGCGATCGAATAGGCCCAGTCGACGCCGGGGGTGCATGCCAGGGCGACGGCGACAACCAGGAAGGCGAGGAAAAGCTGGGGGTTCATGGCGGGCTCCAGGAGTGCGGCACCCCGTGGCGGGTACAAGAAAAACTCTAGGCAAATTCGGCCGGGAAGTGCTCGCTTATTTACTGAAGAATCACCGCAATTGGGTAAGATAATTGCGTGATTGACGCCATTGACAGAAGTATCTTGCGTTACCTCAAATCGGACGGCCGGATGACTGCCACGGCCCTGGCGGCCAAGGTGGGGTTGACCGTGGCTCCGTGCCATCGCCGGCTGCGGGATCTGGAGGCCGCCGGGATCATCCGGGGCTACCGGGCGGATATTGATCCGGCCGCCGTGGGGCTCGGTTTCGAGGCGATCGTGTTCGTGACCCTGCGCCAGGTGGACCGTTCCACCATGGAGATCTTCGAGAGCCGGGTGGCCGGCAATCCCAACATCGTCGAGGCCCAGCGGCTCTTCGGGTCGCCGGACTACCTGCTCAAGGTCATCGCGGAGGACCTGCCCTCCTACCAGCGTTTCTACGACAGTGAACTGACCTCGCTGCCCGGCGTCGAGCGACTGACGTCTACGCTGGTCATGAAGAACCTGAAGGCCAACGCCGGGCCGCCGGTCTAGACGCGTCCGCCTGCTCAGGCGCCGAGCAGTCCCGTGGTCCGGTAGGGAATGACCTCGCGCAGGAACATGCTCGTTGAGGTCCGGACGATTCCGGGACACAGCCGGATTTCCTCTGACACGCGGTAGAGATCGTCCGGGCTCTTGGCCACCACCCGGATCAGGAGATCGGTGTCGCCGGCCGGGGCGTGGCATTCGAGCACCTCAGGGATGTTGCGCAGGGCGGCGATTGCCTCGTTGAGGTGGCTCTGGTCCAGTTCCGCGCTGACCGCGGCCGCCACGCCGCGGCCCAGGGCGGACGGCAGCACCCGGCTGCTGTTCGGCCGGAGCGCGCCCGACGCCGACATCCGCTCCAGGCGGGACTGGACGGTGCCGCGGGCCAGGCCCAGCTTCTGCGCCAGCACCATGACCGGCACGCGGGGATCTTCGTCCAGCGCGTGGTTCTCGCCCCGCAGGGTGAGAAACGCATTGAGAAGCGGACGGTTGCGGTGGCCGCCGGTGCCTCCGGCGCACCAAAACTGTCGCCAGAGCAGGCAGGAGCCTAGCCGTGGAAACGAACAAAGCCGCAGAGGCCCCGCCCCGTCCCGAGGCCGTGCGCCACGAATACCGGCGCTCCGCCGTCGAACACGACGCCGGTACTGAGGGCAAGGGCTGGACCCGCAATGAACTTGCGGCCCGCGTGGCGCAGGAACTGCACAACGGCCAGTACGTCAACCTCGGCATCGGGATGCCGACGCTGATACCCAACTACATTCGGCCGGCGTCGAGGTGGTGCTGCATTCGGAAAACGGCATCCTGGGCGTCGGGCCGTACCCGGCCGAGGATGAAGTCGACCCGGACCTGATCAATGCCGGCAAGGAAACCGTCACGGTCAACAAGGGCGCGGCGTTCTTCGATTCCGCCGCCTCCTTCGGCATGATCCGGGGCGGGCACGTCGACGTGGCCGTGCTCGGCGCGATGGAGGTCGCCGTCAACGGCGACCTCGCCAACTGGATGATCCCGGGCAAGATGGTCAAGGGCATGGGCGGCGCGATGGACCTGGTGTTCGGGGCCAAGAAGGTGATCGTGATGATGGATCACGTGGACCGCAACGGCAAGCCGAAAATCGTGGAAACCTGCACGCTGCCGTTGACCGGCAAGGGCTGCGTGGACCGGATCATCACCGACCTCGCCGTGATCGACGTCGTGACCGAGGGCGGGAAGTCCCGGCTGGTGCAGCGGGAACTGGCGCCGAACGTGTCTGTGGAGGACGTCGTGGCGGCCACCGGAGCCGAACTCTTTGAGGAAGACCAGGAACTGACCGTATGAGTGATGCAGGCACGACTTCACCGGGCACGGGCGCGCACCCGGGTACCGGCACCCCCCGGGTGATCGAGCAGCGCGGCCTCTATTTCGATGAGCTGGAGGAGGGCGTGGTCTACGCCCACCGGCCGGGCCGGACGCTCACGGAGACGGATAACGTCCTGTTCACCACCATGACCATGAACACCCAGGCCCTGCACCTCGACGCGGCCTGGAGCGCCGGGCAGCCGTTCGGCCAGCGGCTGATGAATTCGATGTTCACCCTGGCCACCGTGGTGGGCCAGTCCGTGCCGCAGCTGACCCAGGGCACCATCATCGCCCAGCTCGGCCTGACGGATGTGTCTTTTCCGCACCCGCTGTACCACGGGGACACCCTGTACACGGAGACGGTGGTGACCGGGAAGAGGCTGTCCGCGTCCCGCCCGGGGCAGGGCATCGTGACCATGCAGCACACCGGACGGAACCAGCACGGGGACGTGGTGGCGCTCGCCGCCCGCAGCTGCCTGATGTGGACACGCGAGGCCCACGCCGCTGCCGAGCTGGAAGCGGCGCAAAAGGGGAGAATAGAGACATGAGTTTCCTGATGGGCCCTGCCCTGCTGTTCTGCCCCGCCGACCGCCCCGAGCGGTACCAAAAAGCCGCGGAACGCGCCGATACCGTGATCGTGGACCTTGAGGACGCCGTCGCCCCTGCCGACAAGCAGCGGGCCCGCGGCGCCATCCTTGCCCAGCTTGGCGCCACCGGCGACGTCCCGGAACTGGATCCGTCCCGCACGATCGTCCGGGTCAACCCGGCCGGCACGGACGAGTTCGAGAAGGACCTGCACTGCCTCAAGCACACGCCCTACCGGCACATCATGCTGGCCAAGGCGGAGAGCGCTGCCCAGCTGAGGGAACTCGAGGGCTACAGCGTGATTGCCCTCTGCGAGACGGCCGCCGGCGTCCTCAACGCCGCCGCCATCGCCGCCGAGCCCAACGTGGTGGCCCTGATGTGGGGTGCGGAGGACCTGCTGGCATCGCTCGGCGGAACCTCCAGCCGGGCCGAGGACGGCAGCTACCGGGCCGTCGCGCTACACGCCCGTTCCAGCGTGCTGCTGGCCGCCGGCGCCTTCGGCAAGGACGCGATCGACGCCGTCTACGTCAACATCCCGGATCTGGCCGGACTGGCACTTGAATCACGTGACGCGGTGGCGTCCGGATTCTCGTCCAAGGCCTGCATCCATCCGGACCAGGTGGCCGTGGTCCGCGAAGCCTATGCACCCTCGGAGGCCGACGTCTCGGCAGCCGCGGAGTTGCTCGATGCCGCCTCCGCGGCAGGCTCGGGCGTCTTCCAGTTCAAGGGCAAGATGGTCGACGGGCCCATCCTCAAGCATGCCGCGTCCACACTGCGCCGCGCGGGCCGCGTCGGGTCCTGACCGCGGGCCGGATGCCCATCGACACGTGCCAACCAACGTGTGCCCACCAGCGTGTGCCCACCAGCGTGTGCCCACCAGCGTGTGCCCACCAGCGTGTGCCCACCAGCGTGTGCCCGGGTGAAGCTCTGCCGTGTGAAACTCGTCGATTCGCCACAGATGGCCGGATTGCCTGGGCCTATTGCGGCCATCTGCGTCAATTGACTGTGGCTCTGAATCCTCGACCATTCTCCGAGGCCTTGTGCCGATGCGTCCCTGGGTGGCCGGCGTCCCGGGGCTGGCGCCGGGCAACTTCGTGGTGCCGAGGTGGGATCCTGCCGGGCTGGACTT
>NZ_CAKKMM010000159.1:0-8513 GCF_918698205.1 Microbacterium sp. Bi128
GCATCGCGTCGGCGGCCTCGGCCAGGCCGTCCGCGATGAGGGAATCGATCGCGCGGTCGCGCTGCACGGGGTCGGGCCATTCGGCGATCACCGCGTCCAGGGGCACGGCGGCGGGTGCTGCCTCGCGCAGTACCTTCATGACCGCTCCGCGCGCCTGACGATCGCTGCCCTCGTACTTCGCTTGGCGACGGCGACGATCCTCGGATGCCGGATACCCGGCGTTCCGCCACGCGCACTGCGCCGAAAGCGGGCACACGTCGCACTTCGGCGATCGGGCGGTGCACACGATCGCGCCGAGTTCCATCGCGGCGGCGTTCACGATCGCGGCGGCGGTGAGGTCGGCCGGGAGCTCGGCATCCATGCGGGCGAGGTCGGCCTTGCCCGGAGGGCCGGGCTGCGCGACGCCGTCGACGACGCGGGCGAGCACCCGGCGGGTGTTGGTGTCGACGACCGGATGCCGATCCCCGTAGGCGAAGACCGCGACGGCGCGCGCGGTGTAGTCGCCGATCCCGGTGAGGGCGAGCAGCGCCTCGACGTCGCGCGGGACGATGCCGTCGTGGCGATCGCGAATCTCGACCGCCGCCCGGTGCAGCCAGAGCGCGCGGCGCGGATAGCCGAGGTTCGCCCACTGGGTCACGGCCTCGGCCGGGGCGACCGCGGCGAGGGCGGCCGGCGTCGGCCAGCGGTCGAGCCACGCCTCCAGGTGCGGGATCACGCGGTTCACCGGCGTCTGCTGCAGCATGAACTCGCTCACGAGCGTTCCCCACGCCCCGAACCCGGCGCGGCGCCAGGGGAGGTCCCGCGCGGTGTCGCGATACCACGCGATGAGCGGCGCGGCGAGTGCTGGCATCCCTCCAGCGTAGATCGAGAGTCGGCGTGTCCGGCGCCCCGCCTAGGCTGGAGTCATGTCGCTCGAGTCCCTCCACCGCAGCCTCCGCGACGAGGTGCGTCAGAACTCCCGCTCCGGCCGGATCGTCGTCGCCGTCGACGCCCTGGATGCCGAGGCGGCCACCGCGTTCGCAGAGGGGTTCGCCGCGGCGCTCGGAGCGGACGGGACCCCTGTGTTCCGCGCCTCCCTGGGCGAGGTCGCTTCCGACCGGGCCGAGGCTGTGCGTGCGGAACTGGTCGCACCGTTCCGGGCGGGTGAGCCGTTCCCGCCCGTCAGCGTCGAGGCGGCACCCGCGGACGCCGTGCTCGTCGTCGACGGCGCGTTCCTCCTGGACTCCGCGTTGCGCGGACTGTGGCACTGGTCGGTGTGGCTCGAGTCCTCGTCGCCGATCGGGGCACCCGCACCCGAGCGGAGCGACGCGCAGAAGCACTACCTCACGGCGACGCGCCCGCGCGCGACGGCCTCGGCCATCGTCGAGAACTCGAATCCCGCCGACCCCGTGCGCGTGTTCGGCGACTTCTGCTGATGGCGCGCGCCGGCATCCTCCTGGTCGACAAGCCCGGAGGCATCACCAGCCATGACGTCGTCGCGCGGGCCCGACGCGCCCTCGGCACTCGCAAGATCGGGCACGCGGGCACTCTCGACCCGATGGCGACGGGGCTGCTCGTGCTCGGTGTCGAGGGTGCGACGCGCCTGCTCACCTTCATCGTCGGGGCCGACAAGACGTACGAGGCGACGATCCTGCTCGGGATCGAAACCGACAGCGACGACGCCGACGGCGAAGAGACGGCTCGAGCGGATGCCGCCGATGTCGCGGCCGTGACCCATGCGGCGATCGCGGCGGGCATCGCCGACCTCACGGGAGAGATCGACCAGGTGCCCAGCACCGTGTCGGCCATCAAGGTCGCGGGCCGCCGGGCGTACGACCTGGCGCGTGCCGGCGAGACCGTCGAGCTGAAGGCCCGACGCGTGACGGTGTCGCGCTTCGACGTGCGTGCCACCCGTCGTGACGCGGCGACGATCGCCCTCGACGTCGTCGTCGACTGCTCCAGCGGCACCTACATCCGCGCCCTCGCCCGCGACCTGGGCCGAGCCCTCGGCGTCGGCGGACACCTCACGGCTCTGCGTCGCACGCGGATCGGGTCCTTCGACGTGGCGTCCGCGGCATCCGTCGACGACATCGCCGACGACACCCTCGTTGACCCGGCCGTCGCCGCGGCCACGGTCGTCGGAGGTCTCGCCGTCGGCGACGACGACGCGCGCGACCTCCGCCACGGCAAGCGCATCGACGGCGGCGGCCGCCTCACGGGGGAGCGGGCTGCGGCGATCGATCCGGGTGGGCGCCTGGTGGGCATCGTCGAGCGGCGGGGGAGCCAACTCAAGAGCGTCATGAACATGCCCGAGGAGGCCGCGCGATGATCCTGTGGTTCACGCTCACGCAAGTGGGGGTCGCGGTTCTCGCGGGCCTCGTCGCGATCGCGGCGGGGTTGGCGGGACGCCGTCCCTCCGACCTCACCGTCGGGGCGCTCGCCCTCATCGAACTGCTGCTCATCGTGCAGATCGTCGTGGCCATCGTGTCGCCGTTCGCCGGCAACCCGGCCTCGGGCAGTCTGCTGGAGTACTGGACGTACCTCGTCTCGGCCGCACTGCTCCCGCCGGCCGGGGCCGCGTGGGCGCTCATCGAGCGCAGCCGCTGGAGCACCGTCATCATGGGTGTCGCCGCCCTGGCGGTGGCCGTCATGGTGTGGCGCATGCACGTGATCTGGACCGTGCAGGTCGCCTGACCCGGGCGCCGAACCGACGGTGAGCTGCAGCGCCGACCGAACTAGACTCGGAAGGTCATGGCATCCACCACTCCCGCCCGCACCCGCGGAATGACCGGCATCGGCCGGGTCCTCGTGATCGTCTACGGCATCATGGCGCTCGCCGCCACGGGGCGCTCGTTCGTGCAGATCGTCCGCGAGTTCGACGAAGCGCCGGTGGCTTATGCCCTGTCGGCGCTCGCGGCGGTCGTCTACATCCTCGCGACCCTCGCGCTGATCTTCTCGGCTCGCCCGGCCTGGTACCGGGTCGCCTGGGTGGCGATCGGCTTCGAGTTGATCGGCGTGATCGTCGTGGGCACTCTCAGTCTCGTCCTGCCCGCGCTGTTCCAGCACCCGACGGTGTGGTCGGTGTACGGCATCGGCTACGTGTTCATCCCGCTCGTTCTGCCGTTCCTGGGCCTGTGGTGGCTCGTGCGGCACCGTCGGACGGCGTCGTGATCGTCTTCCGCGACCCCGAAGAGGTGCCCGCCGGGTTCGGGCCGTCGGTCGTGGCGATCGGCAAGTTCGACGGCGTCCACACCGGCCACCGTGCGGTGATCGATCGTGCGCGCGTCGAGGCCTCCGACGGGGCGAAGGTCGTCGCGGTCACCTTCGACCGCAACCCCCTCCGCGTGCTGCGGCCCGACAAGTGCCCGCCGGATGTCATCGGCCCGCACCAGAAGCTCGAGCTTCTCGATCGCGCGGGAGTGGATGCCACTCTGCTCCTGACCTTCGACGAGGCGCTCGCCGCGCTCCCCGCCGATGTGTTCGTGCGCCGCGTCCTGGTCGATGCGCTCTCGGCGCGGACCGTTCTGGTCGGGCGCGACTTCCGGTTCGGCGCCGGGGGCGCGGGCGACCCCGACCTGCTCGTCCGGATGGGCGAGGAGCACGGCTTCCGTGTCGATGTCGTCGACGATGTCCGCGCCGTCCACGCCGATCGTCGGGTGTCCTCGACGTGGATCCGCGAGGCCCTGGCCGCCGGTGACATCGCCACCGCTTCTCGTCTGCTCGGTCGGTCGCCGTCCGTGTGGGGCGAAGTGGTGCACGGCCTCAAGCGCGGGCGCGAGCTCGGCTACCCGACGGCCAATCTGTCGCCCGACCTCGAGGGGTTCGTGCCCGCCGACGGGGTCTACGCCGGCTGGCTGATCGACGTCGAGGGCACGCGCCGCATCAGTTACCCCGCGGCGATCAGCATCGGGACGAACCCCACGTTCGACGACGTACACGCCCGCCAGGTCGAGGTGTACGTGCTCGACGAGACCGATCTCGACCTCTACGGGCATCACGTCGAAGTGCGCTTCGTCGAGCGCGTGCGGGGCATGACGGCGTTCGACGGTGTCGACGCGCTGCTGGTGCAGATGGCCGACGACGTCGAGCGCGTGCGCCGCATCCTGCGCTGACTCTGGCGTCGGGTGCGCGACAGCGCGACCGCCTCAGTCCTGACGCGACAGCTGATTGCGGATGCCGAAGAACGACGTCGCGGCGCCGAGCGCCATGAGGACGGCGGTGAAGATCGCCGCGCGGTGGAACCCGTCGAGATCGAGCGCCCCGCCGGCGATCGCGGACACCGCGGCGATCGCGAGGAGGCCCGCGACGCGCGATACGGCGTTGTTGACCGCCGACGCGATGCCCGAGCGCTCCGCGTCGATCGCGCCGAGGACCGCGGCCGTCAGGGGCGACACCGTCGCCGTCAGACCGAGGCCGAACACGACGACCCCCGGGAGCACTTGCGTCCAGTAGTCGAACTCGGGGCGCACCGTCAGCAGCAACAGCGCGCCGATCGCCATGATCGCCGGCCCGAGCGTCATAAACAGGCGCGGCCCCAGCCGACCCGACAACGCCCCCATGCGCGAGCTCAGTGCGATCATGAGCAGAGTGCTGGGCAGCGACGCCAGTCCCGCGAGCGTCGCCGGCAGCCCCGCGCCCTGCTGCAGGTAGACACTGACGACGAAACCGTTCAGCGACAGCGCCGCGTAGACGAACATCGTCGTGAGGTTGCCGGTCCAGAAGTTGCGGGAGCGGAACAGGTCCAGAGGCATCATCGGTTCGCGGGCGACGCGCTGACGCACGAGGAATCCGGCGAACGACAGCACGCCCAGCACGCCCGGAGCCCAGATGACCGGCGAGGACCAGCCGAGGTTCGGCTGTTCGATGAGAGCGAAGACGACGCCCCCGAGGCCCGCCGCGCACAGGACGGCTCCGAGGATGTCGACGCGCGCCCCCGGCCGCCGGTGGTCGGTACGGCCACGCCGCGCGAGCAGCCAGAGCGTCAGGCCGATCGGCAGGACGTTGACGAGGAAGACCAGGCGCCACGACAGCGTGTCCACGAAGACGCCGCCGATGAGGGGCCCCGCGATCATGGCGACGGTCGTCGCGCCGGTCCAGATCCCGATGGCACGGGCTTGCGACGCGCCACGGAAGGTCGAGGTGATGAGCGCGAGCGAGCTGGGGACGAGCAACGCTCCCGCGACCCCCTGGAGCGCCCGCGCGACGATGAGGAACTCCGCCGTCGGCGCGGCGGCGATCGCGATGGAGGTGACCCCGAACCCGACGAGACCGATCCGCAGCACCAGGGTGCGCCCCAGCACGTCGCTCATCGACCCGGCCACGAGGATGAACGCGCCGAGGGTCACCAGGTAGGAGTCCACGACCCACTGCTGGGTCGAGAGACCGCCGCCCAGATCGCGCGAGATCGCGGGCAGCGCGACGGTGACGACCGTGCCGTCGAGGAAGGACACGAAGGATGCCAGTACCGCGACGGTCAGGACCACGCGTTGGTCCCGCGACATCGGTTCGGCCATGGGCCCAGCGTAGGTGTCCATGGTCGCGGGCGGGTCGGTGAGGGTGCGACCGGCCCGGGACGCGCTAGAATGGGGGCGACCCCGTCACCCGCCTCCTCGCGAGCCGTTCCGGTGAAGACGCGTTGCGGGTCGCTGGCACTGCCGCTTCGGCGGGAGGCCGTGCGGCATTCTCCGGGGTCACTGATCCACCGGCGTCACGCCGGACGTCCCGGACCGATCCGGACGACACGCTCAGGAGGAGCATGCCGACCACGGCAACCGCAGCCCGTAGCTCGAGCCAACGGCGCCGCAAGACCTCGTCATCCCGTCGCGACGACGAGGCACCCGTCATCCCCATCCTCGCCCGGAAGGTCCGCGAGGTCGAGGCCAAAGCTCAGCGCGGCAAGCTCGGCCCCACCAACCGGGTGAAGTTCCAGGTGATCGCCTTCCTTGTGCGCGAAGAGCGCGCGCGGGTGAAGGCGGACACCGAGATCACCGACGCCGCACGCGCCGAGTTGCTCAAGCGTCTCGACGGCGTGGCCACGATCCTGGCCAAGACCGCCGCGCGCGACACTTCGCTCATTCAGCTGCTCGAGGTCGACCAGGCCACGTCGCCGGTCGCACGACGCATGCGCCGCGACTGGCTGCTGGAGTCCGGTGCCGAGCTCCCGCCCGACGAGCTCATCATCACCGACACCGCCCCCGCCGCCACGCCGGTGGTCCCCGCGGCGCTCGCCGAGAAGCAGGTCATCCCGCCCTCGATCGAGGCGCGGCAGATGGCCAACCCCTTCCTCCCGCCCGACCTCACGCCGCGTGCCACGGGTGATGCACCGCGCCGCCGCCTCGACGGCTGGGAGCTCATGGGCCCGCTGTACAAGGCGTTCGAGACCGGTGCCGGGGGATCGGCCGCGAGCATGGAGCTTCCGCCCGTGCCCGAGTTCGACCGCCTCTCGCCGCGCGGGCTCGAGGTCATGCCGCACCAGTCCCGGTTCCTCGAGGCCGTGCGCCAGGGCCACCGTTCGTTCCTGCTGGCCGACGAGCCGGGCCTGGGCAAGACCGCCGAGTCGGTGCTCGCCGCCTCCGTCGCCGAGGCTTACCCGCTGCTGGTCGTCGTGCCCAACGTCGTGAAGATGAACTGGGCGCGCGAGGTGCAGCGCTGGACGCCGCACCGTCGCGCCACCGTCATCTCGGGCAGCGGCGCCGACATCGACGCGTTCGCCGACATCTTCATCGTCAACTACGAGATCCTCGACCGGCACCTGTCGTGGCTGTCGTCGATCGGCCTCAAGGGCATCGCGGTCGACGAGGCGCACTTCATCAAGAATCTGTCGTCGCAGCGGTCGCAGAACGTGCTCGCCCTGGCATCCCGTGTCCGTCAGCAGACGCGCGATCCGCTCCTGCTCGCGCTCACCGGAACGCCGCTCATCAACGACGTCGAGGACTTCGACGCCATCTGGCGGTTCCTGGGGTGGACGACCGGCGAGAAGCCCGGCGCCGAGCTCATGGAGAAGCTGGATGCCACGGGCCTCACGCCGGCCGACAAGGCGTTCTATCCCGAGGCCCGCGAGGCCGTGATCTCGATGGGCATCGTCCGGCGCAAGAAGAAGGACGTCGCCGCCGACCTCCCCGACAAGCTCGTGGCCGACCTCCCGGTCGAGCTCGACGACGAATTCGGGCGGTCGATCCGTCAGGCCGAGCGTGAGCTCGGGGCGCGCCTCGCAGCGAAGTACCGCCGCATCATCGAGGCGCGCGGCGACCGGGGCCTGGCCCCCGGCGAGATCGACGAGGACATCGTGCGCCTCGTCGCGCACGGCGAGCTCGAAGAGAGCAAGGCCGCCGGCACCGGTTCCGAGAACGTCTTCACGATGGTGCGCCGCATCGGTCAGGCCAAGGCGCACCTCGCCGCGGACTACGCCGTGCAGTTGCAGCGCTCGGTCGGCAAGGTCGTCTTCTTCGCCAAGCACATCGACGTCATGGATGCCGCCGAGGCCCACTTCAAGGCGTCGGGTCTGCGCTCGGTGTCGGTTCGAGGCGATCAGACGTCCACCGCTCGGCAAGCCGCGATCGACGCGTTCAACAGCGACCCCGGTGTCGGCATCGCGGTGTGCTCGCTCACCGCCGCCGGTGTCGGCCTCAACATGCAGGCCGCCTCCAACGTCGTGCTCGCCGAGCTCAGCTGGACCGCCGCGGAGCAGACGCAGGCGATCGACCGTGTGCACCGCATCGGTCAGGAAGAGCCCGTCACCGCGTGGCGCATCATCGCGGCCCACACGATCGACACCAAGATCGCCGAGCTCATCGACTCGAAGGAGGGCCTGGCGCAGCGTGCGCTGGACGGCCTCGCCATCGAGCCGGGATCCAGCGACTCGGTGCAGCTTTCGGCTCTCATGCACCTGCTGCGGCAGGCGCTCGGCGGCTGACCCGACGTTCACGACGTCGCTAGGGTCGGGGGCATGTCCCTCGACCCGTCGACGTTTCTCGACGGTCCGCGCGGACGGCGCTTGTGCCTCGAGATCCTGCTCGACGCGGCCCGGCAGTCCGACACGCCGGTGGACCGGGATGCCACGCAGGCGGTGTTCTGGGCGACGCACGCCCTCGCCGAGAACCCCGGGACCCTCATCCACATCGGCGGAGGTGACGAGCCGTTCGTCGAGCCCGAAGTCTCGAGCGCCCAGGCCGCTGCCGCACTCGCCGAGATCCCGACGCCCGAGATCACGCCCGCGCGGATCGACCGGGCCCTCGAAGTCGCGGTTGATCTCGCCGCGTACTGGCAGCCGCCTTCCGGTGAGGACGTCCTCGCCGAGGTTTCGGAGATGCGGCCCGTGCTCGCTCCCGTGGCCGCGGCCGTTGCGCGATCGGGGCGCGCGGCCTCGTGGACCCGTCCGGTCGATCACGACGCGCAGGCGACGGTGACGTGGGAGGGAGCGAGCCCGTTCCGCACGGACACGGAAGCCGTCCTGTCCGAGTGGCGTGCGAACATGGCGGCGACCGAGATCCAGTTCGCGGCGTCTGCGTACAGCGAGCGGCTGTCGGGCCCGTGGT
>NZ_CAKKMM010000160.1:0-8502 GCF_918698205.1 Microbacterium sp. Bi128
CACGGCGGCCCAGGTCAACACGCGCACCACGATCGTGCTGCAGACCTTCTTCGAGGCCCGCCCGATCGAGCCCGCCGACTTCCCCGCCTGACGCCGGCGGCCCGAAGCCCCCGGCAACGCGCAGTCCCGGCCTCGCCCCGGCGGCATCCCTGTCCGGGCAGCGCTCCCGCCCCGCCTCGTCCCGCGCCGCGCCCCCCTCCGGCAGATACATCTGCGGACGGATGCCGCCCGGCCCCGCGCCGCGTAGCGTGTGGGGGATGCGCATCGCCTTGCGTCCCCTGCTCCGGTACCAGCGGACCGTCGACCTCGTCGTGGCCGGGGTGTTCGGGCTGTTCTCGATCGTGATCGAGCTGGGGCCGGGCGGCGTCGTGAGCAACCTCGGGGCGTTCCTGTTCGTCGCCCTCATGACGGCCGCGTTCGCCTTCCGACGGCTGCAGCCCGGGGTCGCCCTCCTCCTGGCCTGGGCCGGGGCGTGCGTGCAGATGGGGTTCCTGCGCGATCCGTCGCCGACTGACGTCGTCGTGTTCGTCGTACTCTACGTCTCGGCCGCCTACGGCAGTCGCCGCGTGTTCTGGGCGGGGTTCGTCTCGGCTCTCGTCGGAGCCGCGGTGGCCTCGGCATACGTGGTCCTGCGCGGGGTGGACGGGGTGTTCAATCCCAACAGTCTCTTCGCCGTCCTCGCGGTGCTGCTGGCCTCGGGCTTCGCGTTCCTCCTCGCGTGGGTGACGGGTGCGCTGGTCCGCACGGCCCACCGCGCCGCCGCGAACGCCGCGGCGCAGCGCGCCGCCGAAGAGGCCACCGTCGCCGAACAGGAGCGGGTGCGCATCGCGCGCGACATGCACGACGTCGTGGCGCATTCGCTCGCCGTCGTCATCGCGCAGGCCGACGGGGCGCGCTACGCCGCCGCTCAGGATCCCGCCGTCGCGACCCAGGCCCTCGCCACGATCTCGTCGACCGCCCGCGCCGCCCTCGGCGACGTGCGGCTCCTGCTGACCCAATTGCGGCACAGTCAGGCGGACGGCCCCCAACCCACGCTCGCCGACGTCGAGACGCTGTACGCGCAGGTGCGGGCCGCCGGGGTCGACCTGCAGGTGTCGGTCGAGCCCCCACCGGACGGCGAGCCCCCCGCCGCCGTGCAGCTCGCGCTCTATCGGATCCTGCAGGAGGCGCTCACCAACGCGCTCCGGCACGGGGCCGACCGTCGGGCCGTCGTGCGGTTCGCATGGCATCCCGACCAGGTCGAGCTCACGGTGGGCAATCGACGGGTCATCGGCGCCGCGCCCCCGTCGTCCGCCGGGCACGGCCTCATCGGAATGCGGGAACGCGCCCAGCTCGTCGGAGGGACGCTGTCGGCGCAGCCCGAGGGAGACGGCTTCGTCGTGCGGGCGAGCCTGCCGATCGGAACTCCTTCGTGAGAGCGCGGTTCGCCCGCGTCCCCGGTGCCCGGCAGAGTGGATGCCGCAACACCCCCGCCCCTCGAGAGGAACCGCTGTCATGACCTCGCCGATCCGTGTCGTGCTCGTCGACGATCAGGCTCTCTTCCGAGCCGGCATCCGGATGGTGCTCGATTCCCAGCCCGATATGGAGGTCGTCGGGGAGGCCTCCGACGGCCGGGAGGGGATCGAGGTCGTGCGGGCGACACGTCCCGACATCGTTCTGATGGACGTGCGCATGCCCGTCATGGACGGTCTCACCGCGACCGCGGAGATCCTGCGCGAACCCCGCGCTCCGCGCGTGGTGGTGCTCACCACGTTCGATCTCGACGAAGCGGCGGCGCACGCCATCCAGCACGGCGCGAGCGGATTCCTGCTGAAGGACTCCGACCCGGAGTTCCTGCTGTCGGCCGTGCGCACCGTGCACGCGGGGTCCGCGGTCATCACCGCTGAAGCCACCCGCGATCTCTTCGCCCACATCGCCGAGGGCGGCACGACCGAGCCGGTCCCGGCGAGCTACGCCGCGCTCACCGACCGCGAACGGGAGATCTTCGCCCTCGCCGCCGCCGGCCTCAGCAACGCCGAGATCGCCGCGCGCGAGTTCTTGTCGGAGGCCACGGTCAAGACGCACGTGAGCCGGATCCTCACCAAGCTCGCGCTCCGCGATCGGGTGCAGCTGGTCGTGTTCGCCTACCGGCACGGTCTGGTCTGACCCGCCCGGGGACGTTCAGGAGACGGGCGGCTCGGCGTCGTCGCGATCGAGTTCCGGATCGTGCGCCCACGTCGGTGCGAGCGCGCGGATGCGGGTGGCGCGCCACTGCCACATCGCCCACAGCCCCGGCCAGAGCGCGGGGGCGGCGGCGCCGCCGATCGTGAGACGTTCCCGCCAGAGCGTCCGGCTCGGGTCGCCGGGGACCGCCGAGACCGCCATTTGGTGATCCCACACGTCCAGCGCCGCCAGCGGGCCGGTGAGCGGCACGCCCCAGTCGCGGAACACCCGCACCGGGCCGTGCGCGTCGCGCGTCGTGCGGTCGGAGACCGAGATGAGCTGGCGACCGACCGGGAAGACCCCCGCCGCGCGCATCTGGACCGGGACGTCGTCGCCCGAGGCGAACGAGGTCGGCATGTCCTCGAGGGGCTCGACATCGAGGAGCGGGCCGTACAGCTCGGCGACCGCCCGCGGGGAATGCAGTGCCCGCCACGCGGCATCCGGATCGCAGGCGATCTCGAACTTCAGCAGAATGCGCATGCTCGCATTGTGTCAACTCCGCGTGCGGCTGCGGGGCGGGTTGACGCGGCGAGAGCCCGTGCACGGCTCGTCGTAGGCTCGAAGGATGCCGCACACCCCCGATGCTCTCGCGCAGGCGAACTACCAGGTGCGACTGGACTGGGGCGAGGCGGGTCTGCGCCGGCTGGCTCCCGCGCACGTCGTCGTGGTGGTGCAGACGCTGGGGCTCTCGGCGCGAGCGATCGCCGCGGCCGAGGACGACCGCACGCTGGCGGCGTCGTCGAGCGACGCCGAGCGGATCGCCCTCGTGGCGGAGCGGGCGGGGGCCCATGTCGTCGTCGCGGGTGTGCGCAACGCCGCGGCTGTCGCCGCGCACGTGCTTGACGTGCAACGTGACCGCGGGGAGCGGACGAGCATCGCCGTCATCGCGGCGGGCGATGCGGACGACGCGCCGGAGTCCGGCGTGCGGTTCGCCGTCGAGGATCTCCTGGGCGCCGGCGCCGTCGTCACCGCGCTCGGCGACCTCGGCATCGATCACGCCTCGCCCGACGCGGCCGTGGCCGGCGAAGGGTTCCGGGCGCTGCGCAGCGCCGTCCGTCATCTCCTCACCGCCAGCGGCACGGGCCGCGTTCTGGCCGACGCGGGTGCGCGCGATCTCGTGCTCGCCGCGGCCGAGCGCGACGCGGCATCCGTCGTCCCGGTCCTGCGTGAAGGTGTGTTCGCCGCCGCGTGAGCGGGTGGCGCGGCGACCTGTCCTGCGTGAGGGTGTGTTCACCGCCGCGTGAGCGGGTGCGCGGTGCCCGGTGCCGCGTGAGGGCGTGGGCCTCGCCGCGTGAGCCGTGGCGGGGCGTGCGGGTCAGCGGGGCGTCGACGCGGCGAGCCGCGTCGCGGGGGTGATCTCGCGCCGGATCCACGTCAGGGCGAAGCGGGGATCGAAGGACGGAGCGCACTTCGCGCACGACGTGGGGCGTGTCGCCCGACGGTGCCGGTAGGCGACGTGCCCCGCGGGACACGTGCCCACCCACGGCGCCAGTTCGTTCGCGGTCTCTCCGGCGTGCGTGGTGCCGCCGACGTAACCGAGCTCGCGGGCCGCACGCTTCCACACCGGGCCGTGGCCGGCCTCGGCCCCCGCGAGCGCGTGGGCGATCTCGTGCAGCAGCGTCTGATGATTGGTGTCGTCGTCGTAGCGGGCGGCGAGGTAGCGCGAGACGCTGAGGCGGCGCCGCCCATAGTCGCACAGACCCGCGCGACGCTTGGCGTTGTCGAACGCGAACGACCACGATTCGTCGAGGTGCAGGGCGATCAGTGCCTCCGCCCACACACGCACACGCTGCAGATCGGACATGACGGGAATCGTAGAGGGGGGCTCCGACGTCAGCTCGCCACGACCGCGCGAGTCCGTCGGCGGTCGGCGGCGTCGATCGCGAGCAGCGTCGACTCCAGTTCGGCGTCGGAGGCTCCCGCGTTCTGCCGGAGGAACAGCGCCCGCTTGAAATCCTTGCGCGCGGACTCGTACTCGCCCTCGTCGTAGTGCACCTTGCCCCGGTGCTGCAGGGCGAACGCGGCGATACCGGCCCAGCCCTGACCCTCGGCCTCTTCCGCGCACGCCGTCAGCTCCTGCTCGGCGGCGGCGAAGGCGCCGCGGCACTGCTGGATCGTGGCGTGCAGGATGCGCGCGCGCAGCAGGTCGCGGCGGGTTCCAGCCATGCGGGCCACGCGGACGGACTGCTCCGAGACGGTGAGGGCCTCGTCGAACCGGTCGAGCACCTTGAGTAGCCATGTGCGCTCGAGGAGGGCCGGGAGGCTCCGCTGCGAGCCGATCTCCTCGAGTCGCTCCGCGCACTCACGAGAGTCGGTGATCTCGCGCAACGTGTCGGGGTCGTACCCGTGGATATAGCTCACCGTCGCTCCTCTCGAATGGCCGAAGGACTCCAGTCTGCGGTGCGTGGGCCGGATGATCCGCCTCGCCACACCGTCGGGTGGCGAACCTGAGCGAGCGGTCGACCGCGGGTCCGTCTCAGCGCTCGAAGATGGATGCCGAGGGCTTCGGCGACGGCGTCGCATCGGCATCCGTCGCCGGGCGCGCGTCGCGAACGAACTCGTCGATCTCGGCCCCCTGCGCGACCTTCGCGGGGTGGGGTCCAGCCGCCATCAGGCGCGGCAGCCACTCCACCGGCAGCGGCGCGGCCGACGCCGCGACGACGAGGTTGCCGAACCGGCGTCCCTTGAGCACTTGCACCTCCGCGAGCACGATGACCTCGCTCAGGACCTCGCGGATCGTCGCGACCTGGCGGCGGGCGAAGGCCAGCCCGGGTCCGTCGGACACGTTGACCAGCAGCACGCCGTCGGGTGCGAGCAGCGCCGCCGCCTCGCGGTAGAACTCCACGGTCGTCAGATGGGCCGGGGTCTGCGCACCCGAGTACACGTCGCTGACCAACAGGTCGACGGCGCCGCGCAGTCCGGCGGGCAGCCGTCCGACGCCGGCGCGGGCGTCGCCGATGCGCACGCGGATCGCCGCGCCGCGGGGGAGCGGGATGTTCTCGCGCACCAGATCCCACAGGGCCGGCTCCAGTTCGATGACCTGCTGTCGCGAGCCCGGTCGCGTGGCTTCGACGTAGCGGGGGAGCGTCAAGGCACCCGCGCCCAGGTGGACCGCGGTGAGGGGTTGCCCCGGCATCCGGAGTCTGTCGATGACGGCGCCCATGCGCGCCACGTACTCGAAGTGCAAGTGCGTGGGGTCGTCGAGATCGACGTGCGACTGCGGGGTGCCGTCGACGACGAGCTCGGAGCCCGAGACGAACGTCGAGGCGGTCACGCGGGCGATCGATCCGTCCGAGAGGCGCGCCGTCGGGGCGTCGTCGGGTTCCACACGCATGCGAGCCATGTGTCCACGCTAGGCCCGTCGGGGTCGGCGTGCGTCACACGGGGGTCGGACGGGGGATCGGGACGGATGCCAGTCCTCCCGGCGTCACGATCGAGACCGTCTCCTCGGGGAGCGGCGTCCAGCCCTCGAGCGGGATGCCGGTGGTCGCGACGAGGCGCGTGCCGGCCGCGGTCCGCCGCGTGAACAGGCGGTTGTAGCCGTCGCCGTGCCCGGGAGGGAGGTCGGCGACGTCGAGCCCGCGTGCGGCGAAGGCGGCGAGCGGCACCGGCCGCCCGGCGGAGGAGTGCACCGCGACGAGCGCGGTGGGGGTGAGCAGCAGGGCGTTCAGGCACGCGTCGGGGTACAGCGCGCGCACCGCGGCGACGGCGTCGGCGACGGCCCGTGGGTCGACGTCCTCCGCGGAGGTGAGGGCGTGGCGCATGCGCGCGAAGTACAGCTCGCTGTCGTTGGAGCCGCGCAGGCTCGCGCGTTCCTCCGCGGTGAGCGCTGCGCGCAGCCGGTCGGGCGGTGCCAGGGCTCCGTTGTGCTGGAACGCCACGTGGCCGCGGAGGAAGGGCTGCGCCTCGGCTTCGGTCGCGCCGGTCCCCGAACTGCCGAAGCGCAGGTAGAGGAGTGCTGCGGATGTGGGGGCCGGAACCGCACGCGCCAGGTCGTCGAGCGTGGCGCGTCGATCCGCGACGACGTGGGCCGAGACGCCGTCGGGGCCCCGCCACGCCGCCCCCCACCCGTCGGCGTGCACCCGCGCGAGCGCGGAGAAGGATGCCAGGACCTCCGGCCCGAGCGCGGTGGCGGCATTCGCCGGCGCGGCGCCGACGTAGGCGAGCATGCGGGACACGGCACCTCCAGATCGAGAAGCAAGATTGGATCCATATGTAGTATGTTTGGATCCTACTCGGAGGTATCCCGTCCCCCATGAACTCGCTCCCCACCGCAGACGCCGCGCTGGCCGCGGCACCCGCGCCCCCCGTGGACGGACCCCCCATCGACGTGGCCGCCGAACGGCGCCGCACGACCGGATCCACGCTGGCCAGCCACTTCAACGCCGCGGGTGCGGCACTGCCCACCCATGGCGTGGTCGCCGCCGTCGTCGAGCATCTCCGCCTCGAAGAGACCAAGGGTGGGTACGAGGCCGCCGCCGAGCGCCGCGGCCGACTCGACGACGTGTACGCGTCCGCCGCCACGCTGATCGGGGCGGAGTCGACCGAGATCGCGCTGTTCGACAGCGCCTCGACCGGGCTGCGGGTGATGCTGGACGCCCTCCGCCCGCAGCGCGGGCAGCGCATCGTCGCCTCCAGCAGCACGTATGTCAGCCACGCCCTGCACCTCATGAGCCTCGCGCGCGAACAGGGCATCGATCTCGTCATCGCCCCCTACGACGAGCGTCGCCGCGTCGACATCGCCGCCCTCGAGGCGCTCCTCTCGGACGGGGTACCGTCGATCGTGACGGTCGCCCACGTGCCCACTTCGTCTGGTCTCGTCGAGCCGGCCGCCCAGATCGGGGAGGTCGTGCGGCGTTACGGCGGGACGTACATCCTCGACGCGACCCAGTCGGTCGGTCATCTGTCCGTCGACGTGGAAGAGATCGGCTGCGACATCCTCGTCACGACCGGGCGCAAGTTCCTGCGGGCACCGCGCGGCACCGGCTTCGCCTATGTGCGCGACACCCTCCAGGACCGGCTGCTCCCGACGGCCCCGGACGTGCGCGGAGCACGCTGGACCTCGAGCGCCTCGTGGGAGCTCGACGCCTCGGCGCGCCGCTACGAGACCTGGGAGGGGGCGGTCGCCGCGCGCCTCGGACTCGGCGTGGCCCTCGACGAGGCGATCGCGCGCGGCATCCCGTCGACCGCGCAGTGGCTCGTCGCCGCGGGTGAACGTCTTCGCGCCGGACTCGCCGGTCTCGACGGTGTCGCGGTCGCCGACCCGCCGGGCACCCGCTCGGCCATCGTGACGTTCGTCATCGACGGCGTGGCTCCCGCCGACGCGGTCGTCGAGCTCGCGCGCCGGGGCGTGCGCGTCGTCTCGGTTCCCGCCACGCACGGGCAGTGGGATCTGGGCGACCGTGGCGTGCCGAGTGTCGTCCGCGCTTCTCCGCACGTCTACAACGACGAGACGGATCTGGCCGCTCTCGTCGACGGTGTCGCCGCGATCAGCGCGGGGGTCACCCGATGACCGCCGCGGTCTCGGCCGACGTCGTCGTGCTCGGGCTCGGCATCCACGGGATGGCCACGGCCGCGAGTCTGGCCCGGCGCGGCCTGCGCGTGGTCGGCATCGACCGATTCGCGCCGGCGCACGCTCGCGGATCGTCGCATGGCCGCACGCGGATGATCCGGCGCGCCTACCCGAACCCGGTGTGGAATCCGCTCGTCGAGAAGGCGTTCGACGCGTGGGAGTCCCTCGAGCGCGAGACCGGCACCGTCCTGCTGCACCGCACCGGCGGACTGTACGCACACGCGGGTGCAGCGCAGCTGCAGGGTCCGGATTGCGTCCTCGTCGAGGACCCCGCCGAGATGGCCTCCCTCATGCCGTCGTTCGCCGTCCCCGACGGCTACCGCTCCGTCTACGACCCGTCGGCGGGGGTGATCGAGGCCGAACGCTCCCTCGTCGCGCTGCGGCACGTGGCCACGACGGCCGGTGCCGATCTCCGCTCCGATGAGCGGATCCTGGGGTGGGACGCGGGCCCGACCGGCGTCGAGGTCCGCACCGACCGCGGTGTCGTCCGCGCCGCGCGTCTCGTCGTGGCCGCGGGACCGTGGGCGGGGAAGCTCTTGCCGCAGCTGTCCGACCTGCTCGAGGTCTGGCGCATCCTGACCGTCACCGTCCGGCCCGGGCAATCCGCGGGGATCCCGCCGGCGCTCGGCGCGTTCTCGGTCGATCGTCCCGAGGGGCTCGTCTTCGGCATCCCGGATGCCGACGGCAACGGCGTCAAGCTCGGAGTGGATGCCGGAGAGGTCTGGGAT
>NZ_CAKKMM010000161.1:0-8494 GCF_918698205.1 Microbacterium sp. Bi128
CGCGGGCCGGTCGATGGGCATGACCGAGGCCCAGATCCTGTGGCGTATCGAGGTGCCGCTCGGGCTCCCGCTCCTGGTCGGCGGTATCCGCGCCGCGACGCTGCAGGTACTGGCGACCGTGACGATCGCGGCCTACATCGGCCTCGGCGGACTCGGGCAGTACATCATCGCCGCGATTCCGCTCCGTCGCTTCGACATCCTCATCGGCGGTGCTCTCCTCGTCGCCGTCCTCGCGCTCGTGATCGACGGACTGTTCGCCCTGCTCCAGCACCTCGTCGTGCCCCGTGGCATCCGTGCCGCCGGTGCCGCCTCGCCGCGCGCGCGTTCTGCGCGCGAGCGGCGTGCCGAAGCCCTCGCCGTCGGCGCACCCGCGTCGTCGACGACCTCCTGACCCACCCGACTCCCACCACCAGAAAGAGGAACCCATGTTCACAGCACGAACTCGCAAGGGTCTCGGCGTCTTCGCCGGACTCGCGGTCGCCTCGCTCGCCCTCGCCGGTTGCGGCGCCTCGAGCGATCCCCTGAGCGGCGGCGGCGACGCCAGCGCCTCGTCCGACGAGATCGTCGTCGGCTCTCAGGCGTACTTCTCGAACGAGATCATCGCCGAGATCTACGCCCAGGCCCTCGAGAACTCCGGGCTCACGGTCAAGCGCCAGTTCCAGATCGGTCAGCGCGACGCCTACATCCCGCTGCTCGAAGACGGCACCGTCACGGTGTTCCCGGAGTACAGCGGTAACCTGCTGCAGTTCTTCGACAAAGAGACCACGGCGCGTACGGCCGACGAGGTCTACGCCGCGCTGCCGGCCGCCCTGCCCGAGGGCCTCGAGGTGCTCGACCAGTCGACGGCCACCGACCAGGACTCGTACACCGTGACCGCGGCGTTCGCACAGGCCAACGGCTTGACCTCGATCGCCGACCTCGCGAAGGTCACGACGCCCTTGACCCTCGGCGGCAACGCCGAGCTCGCGGAGCGTCCCTACGGCCCGCAGGGCCTGAAGTCGACGTACGGCGTGGACGTGCAGTTCTCGCCGACCGGTGAGACCACCGTCGACGACCTCATCGCCGGCACCGTCCAGATCGCGAACGTCTACACCGCCGACCCGCGCATCCAGACCGACGACCTGGTCACGCTCGAGGACCCCGAGGGTCTGTTCCTCGCCTCGAACGTCGTGCCCGTGGTGAACTCCCAGGTCGCGTCGCAGGTCTCGGACGTCCTGAACAAGGTCTCCGCCGCCCTGACCCCCGCGGGTCTGGTGGAACTGAACGTGAAGTCGACGGTGGACCAGCAGTCCTCCGAGGACATCGCGAAGGCCTGGCTCGCCGACAACAACCTCTGAGCCGAAGCCACACCAGCGGGGCCGTCCGGGAGTCCGGGCGGCCCCGCTGCGCGTCCGGGCACCCGCGTCCACCGAGACTGCATCTGCCTGACATACCCGCTGCAGCGTGCAGTGGAGATGTCAGGCGGATGCAGTCTCGCGCTCCGCGCAGCGCGCAACCCGCGGTGCGGGCGAGCGCCCCGCGGACCGCCGGGGTGCCCGCGCCGCGTAGCCTGGGACGGATATGGCACATCTGCTCGGGGGCGAAGCCCTGCACCTGGAATACCCGACCAAGGTCGTGTTCGACTCCGTCTCGCTGGGCGTGAACGAGGGCGACCGCATCGGCATCGTCGGCCGCAACGGCGACGGCAAGTCGAGCCTGCTCGGCATGCTCGCCGGACTCCGCGAGCCCGACGGCGGTCGCGTCACGGTGCGCGGGGGAGTGACGGTCGGCGTCCTCGACCAGCAGGACACCCTCGACGACGACGACACGATCGGCCACGCCGTCGTCGGTGACCGCCCCGAGCACGAGTGGGCGGGTGACGCGCGCACGCGCGACGTCATTGCCGGACTCTTGGGCGACCTCCCGTGGGACGCGCGTCTGGGCGAGCTGTCGGGCGGCCAGCGCCGCCGCGTTGCCCTTGCACGGCTGCTCTCGGGCGACTGGGACGTGCTGTTCCTCGACGAGCCCACCAACCACCTCGACGTCGAGGCCATCACGTGGCTCGCGGGGCACCTGAAGCGCCGGTGGTCGCCGTCGGCGGGCGGTCTGCTCGTCGTGACGCACGACCGGTGGTTCCTCGACGAGATCTGCACCGTCACGTGGGAGGTGCACGACCGCATCGTCGAGCCCTTCGAGGGTGGGTACGCGGCGTACATCCTGCAGCGCGTCGAGCGGGATCGTCAGGCCGCCTCGATCGAGCAGCGCCGTCAGAACCTCGCCCGCAAGGAACTCGCGTGGCTGCGGCGCGGTGCGCCCGCGCGCACGTCGAAGCCGAAGTTCCGCATCGACGCCGCGAACGAGCTCATCGCGGACGTCCCCGAGATCCGCGACCGCGTCGCGCTGCAGTCCCTCGCGGTCGCGCGCCTCGGCAAGGATGTCGTCGATCTCCTCGACGCCGGTGTCACCTACGGCGAGCACACGGTGCTGAAGGACGTGGAGTGGCGCATCGCGCCGGGGGAGCGCACCGGCATCCTGGGTGTCAACGGTGCCGGCAAGTCGACGCTGCTGGGCCTGGTGTCGGGCACGGTCGAGCCGACGACCGGTCGCGTCAAACGGGGCAAGACCGTCAAGGTCGCGACGCTCACCCAGCGCCTCGACGAGCTCGAGCAGCACATGAACGACCCCGTGCGCATCGTGATCGCCGGCTTGCGCACGACGTACACGTTCGGCGCCGGATCGAAGGCGCAAGAGCTCACCCCGGGGCAGTTGCTCGAGCGTCTCGGTTTCTCCAGCGCCCAGCTGTCGACCCCGGTGAAAGACCTGTCCGGCGGGCAGAAGCGGCGCCTCCAGCTGCTCCTGATCCTGCTCGACCAGCCCAACGTCCTCATCCTCGACGAGCCGACGAACGACCTCGACACCGACATGCTCGCGGCGATGGAAGACCTGCTCGACTCGTGGTCGGGCACGCTCATCGTCGTCTCGCACGACCGGTACTTCCTCGAGCGCGTCACCGACCAGCAGTTCGCGATCCTCGACGCCAAGCTCCGGCACCTCCCCGGCGGCGTCGAGGAGTACTTGCGCCTGCGGGCGCTCCAGGATGCCGAGCCCTCGCGCTCCGCGGCATCCGGATCCTCGTCCGCCCCCGCGGAGCCGGGACTCCAGGGCGCGGGCCTGCGTGCGGCGCAGAAGGAGGCGTCGGCGCTGGAGCGGCGCATCGAGAAGCTGCAGGCCCAGATCGACCGCGCCAAGGCGGCGCTGGCCGACCACGACCAGGCGGACTACGTGGGCCTCGGCAAAGAGATGCAGCGCATCACGGACCAGGAGTCCGAGCGCGACGAACTGGAGTTGCGCTGGTTCGAGCTCACCGAGACGATCGGCTGAGATCCGCTCGCGGCCTCAGTGGAAGCCGTACTCGAGGATCACGATGAACAATCCCAGCATCGCGGTGGCGAAAGCCCCGAAGATTCGGGCCAGTAGGGGTGCGCGACGGCTCTGGAACGCGTGGTACCCGAGGATCGCCAACACGATGAACGCCGCGAACATGCAGTAATCCACCCCGTCCGAGACCGTGGCGCCGCTGAAACCCGCGATCACGAGCACGAGGATCGAGGGGACCGAGGCGTACAGCATCCCCGCACCGTGCCGCACGGCGTTCCTCGTCGCCGCGCGGAAGCCGTGCTCGGAATGCTCGGTGAGCGTGTGCGCGAAGACGTGGGCGATGAAGAACACGATCAGGCTGGCGACGGACGTCGCGAGCATGTCCTCGATGCTCTCGGCGTGGTCCTCCGCGATCGTGACGAACGCCGTGAACACGATGAGCCCGTAGATCGCGGCGGGGGAGCGGAACCGGACGTCGAACCAGTTCAGCACCCGGCGTCCCACCGACGGCGGTGCGGCGGGGGCGCTCATGCGTCGAACCCCAGGCTCAGCTTGCGCAGCAGGGTCGCCAGTCGCTCGCGGTCGCCGCGCGAGAGGCTCTCCAGCAGCACCGCCTCGGCGTCCACGAGGCGCGTGATCGCGGCATCCACGCGCACACGTCCGTCATCTGTCAGGGTCACCAGGATGCTCCGTCCGTCGCCGGGGTCGGCCTCGCGTCGTACGAACCGGCGGGCGACGAGCCGGTCGATGCGGTTGGTCATGGTGCCGCTGGAGACGAGCGTCTGCTGCAGCAGCTGCTTCGGGCTGAGCTGGTACGGCTCGCCGGCACGGCGGAGGGCCGAGAGCACGTCCCACTCCCACGACTCGATGTCGCTGCGGCGGAACGCCTCTTTGCGCGCGATGTCGAGGTGGCGGGACAAGCGTGCGACCCGCGAGAGCACCTCGAGCGGCGAGAAGTCGAGGTCGGGTCGTTGGCGCACCCAGGCCTCGACGATGCGATCGACTTCGTCGCTGTCCCGGCTCACGTCTTCATTATGTCGAGAACGTCCCGGCGCCGCGGTCTGGCAGACTTGACCGGCGCCCCCTGGCGCGGTCCGCCGTGGTGTAACGGCAGCACGACAGCCTTTGGAGCTGTTAGGTCCAGGTTCGAATCCTGGCGGCGGAGCATGACATCACCGACCGAGTTGGCCGTCGTCGTCCTCGCTGCGGGTCAGGGAACGCGGATGCGTTCGCGTACGCCGAAGATCCTCCACGCCGTGGGCGGCCGTCCGCTCGTCGGGCACGTGCTCGACACCGCGGCATCCCTCGACCCGTCCCGCATCGTCGTGGTCGTCCGTCACGAGCGCGAGCGCGTGGCCGAGACGGTCACCGAACTGGCCCCGGGCGTCGTGATCGTCGACCAGGACGAGGTGCCCGGCACCGGGCGTGCGGTCGAGGCCGCGCTCGGCGCGCTCGAGGACTTCGCCGGCGACGTCCTCGTGCTCAGCGGCGACGTGCCGCTCCTGCAGTCGCACACCCTCGCCGACCTGGTCGAGACGCATCGCGCGGGCGGTACCGCCGTGACGCTCCTCACCGCGCGCGTCGACGACCCCCGGGGGTACGGGCGCATCATCCGCGACGGCGACGACGGCGTGCAGCGCATCGTCGAGCAGAAGGATGCCACGGCCGACGAGGCCGCGGTCACCGAGATCAACGTCGGCGTCTACGTCTTCCGCGCGGCGCCGCTGCGCGAGCATCTCGCGCTCGTCGGCACTGCCAACGCCCAGGGCGAGAAGTACCTCACCGACGTCGTGGCGCTGCTGCGCGACGCGCGACTGGGGGTCGCGGCATCCGTCACGCCCGATGCGGGCGCCGCACTCGGGGTGAACGACCGCGTCCAGCTGTCCGAGGCCGGCCGCACGCTCAACGCCCGCACGGTCCGCCGCTGGCAGCTCGAAGGCGTCACCGTCGTCGACCCCGCCACGACCTGGATCGACGTCACCGCCGTGCTCGCCCCCGATGTGACGATCCTCCCGAACACGCACGTGCGCGGGGCGACGGTCGTCGCGGCGGGTGCCACGATCGGACCCGACACTTCTCTCGTGGACTGCGAGATCGGAGAGGATGCCACCGTCACCCGCACCGACGGGACGCTCGCCGTCGTGGAGGCGGGGGCCACGGTCGGCCCGTTCGCCTACCTCCGGGCGAACGCCCGCGTCGGCGTGAACGGCAAGGTCGGCACGTTCGTCGAGGTGAAGAACTCCTCCATCGGCGAGGGCAGCAAGGTCCCGCACCTGTCCTACATCGGTGACACCGACATCGGCCGCGGCGTCAACCTCGGGGCGGGGGCCATCACCGCGAACTACGACGACATCACCAAGCACCGCACCGTGATCGGCGACGAAGTGCACAGCGGCTCGCACAACGTCTTCGTCGCGCCCGTTACGATTGGGGATGGCGCCAAGACCGGCGCCGGCGCTGTGATCCGCAAGGATGTCCCGGCCGGTGCGCTGGCCCTGAGCGTCGCACCCCAGCGGAACATCGAGGGGTGGGTCGAGAAGAATCGACCGGGCACCGGAGCGGCCGATGTGGCTGCGCGGGCTCGGGGTGAACAGGAAGCGCGCGATGGCTCGTAAGAAGAACCGTGTAGATCTCGACCGCGACAACGGCATCGCCCCCGGGCTCGTCGCCAAGACCAAGAAGCGGCTCGTCGTCGCTTCGGGTCGGTCGCACCCCGAACTGGCCGAGGAGGTCGCGCGGCACCTCGGCACCGAACTCGCTCCCACCGAGCACCGCACGTTCGCGTCCGGTGAGATCTACACCCGCTTCGAGGTGTCGATCCGCGGGTGCGACGTCTTCGTGGTCCAGTCCTTCGGTCCGCCGGTGAACGAGTGGCTCATGGAGCTGCTCATCATGCTCGACGCCCTCAAGCGCGCGTCCGCCAAGCGTGTGACGGTCGTCGCGCCGTACTTCCCGTACTCGCGCCAGGACAAGAAGGGCCGCGGTCGCGAGCCGATCAGCGCGCGCCTCGTCGCCGACCTGCTCAAGACCGCCGGTGCCGACCGCATCATGAGCGTCGACCTGCACGCGGCGCAGATCCAGGGCTTCTTCGACGGTCCCGTGGACCACTTGTTCGCCAAGCCCGTGCTGCTCGAGCACTTCGAGCAGGGCCTGACCGGCGAGGACCGCGAGACCCTCACCGTCGTCTCGCCCGACATGGGGCGCGTCCGCGTCGCCGACACCTGGTCCGACAGCCTCGGCGCGCCGCTCGCGATCATCCACAAGCGCCGCGACCCGAAGGTCGCCAACCAGGTCTCGGTGCACGAGATCGTCGGTGACGTCCACGGGCGCACGTGCCTGCTCGTCGACGACATGATCGACACGGGCGGCACGATCCAGAAGGCGGCGCAGGCGCTCAAGGCCAGCGGCGCGCGCAAGGTCATCGTCGCCGCGACCCACGCGATCTTCAGCGATCCCGCGAGCGTCCGCCTGCAGGATCCCGCGATCGACGAGGTCGTGGTCACCGACACGGTTCCGCTCCCGCCGGAGCGTCGATTCCCGGGACTGACCGTCCTGCCGATCGCGCCGCTGCTCGCTCGCGCGATCCACGAGGTCTTCCAGGACGGGTCGGTCACGAGCATGTTCGGCGGCGACGCCTGAGATTCATCGGCGGCTCAGAGGTTCGCCGAAGTCTGAACCAGGGTCGGGTCGAGATCGTGTCCTCATCGTGAGCACGACCGCGCCGCGAGGCACGACCGAAAGAGGACCCGCATGATCCGTACGACCGCCGTCCCCCGCCCCGTCCGCGTCGGCACCGCCCTGCTGGGCGTCGCCGGGATCGTGACCCTCGCCGGATGCTCCGGCGGGACCACCGATGCCGCGGCGCCGGCACCCGCCGCGTCGTCGGCGCCGAGCACGAGCGCCGCCGACGGTGGCTCGTCGTCCTCGGGCACGTACACCGACGGCACGTACGAGGCCACGGGCCAGTACGCCACGCCCGAGAGCGTCGAGACCGTCGACGTCACCCTGACGCTCGCCGGCGACACCGTCACCGACGTCACCGTCACGGGCGACCCGCAGGCCGCGGAGTCCCGCCGGTACCAGGGCGAGTTCATCGGCGGCATCAAGGACGAGGTCGTCGGCAAGAAGCTCGACGAGATCTCGGTCAGCAAGGTCGCCGGATCCTCGCTGACCAGCGGCGGCTTCATGAAGGCCGTCGACGCGATCAAGTCCCAGGCCCAGGCCTGACCCCATGACCGCGGCGACCACGACCGGTTCGGTCTGGACGTTCGACGCGATCGGCACCTCGTGGGCGATCGAGACGGCGCACCCGCTGTCGGCGGTCGCCCGCGCGGGGGTCGCGGTCGCCGTCGACGGTTTCGACCGGGAGTGGTCGCGGTTCCGCGACGATTCGCTGGTCTCGGCGCTCGCGGCGGGACGCACGGCCTCCGTCGCGGCTCCCGCGGACACGGATGCCATGCTCGCGCTGTACGACGAGCTCGATGCCGCGACGCGGGGTGCCGTGAACCCCCTCGTGGGCGATGCCCTGGCCCGGCTCGGGTACGACGCCCGGCTCACGCTCGCGCCCCGGGGAGCGGCGGAGCCGGCGCCGGCCTGGCGCGACGTGCTGACGTGGGGGAGTGGCATCCTGTCGATGTCCCGACCGGCGATGCTCGACGTGGGTGCGCTCGGCAAGGGGCGCCTGGTCGACCGCGTGCTCGACATCGTGCGCGCCCACACCGACGGTGACGTGATCGTGGACGGCTCGGGGGATCTCGCGGTGCGCGGTGCGCCCGTCCGCATCGGCCTGGAGCATCCCTACGATCCCGAGCGCGCGATCGGCGTCGTCACGGTGCTCGACGGTGCGCTGTGCGCGTCGGCGATCACGCGCCGCGCGTGGGGCGACGGGCTGCACCACGTCCTGGATGCGCGGACCGGGGCTCCCGTGCGCGCGTACGCCGCGACCTGGGCCGTCGCCGACACCGCGATGCGGGCCGACGCCCTCGCCACCGCACTGTTCTTCGACGGCGGCGCCGAGCTCGCGGCCGCCTGGGGTGCGACGTGGGTGCGCATGCGCACCGACGGCCGCGTGGAATGGTCGCCCGGATTCGAAGGAGAGATCTTCTGATGAGCGCCACCCTCACCGCCGGTTCCACCC
>NZ_CAKKMM010000162.1:0-8459 GCF_918698205.1 Microbacterium sp. Bi128
TGTCCGCACCGTACGTGCGGCTCCTGAAAGACGCGTGGGCGTTCGGCCGGGCGCGGGCAGGGCGGCGCGGGTGTCAGTCGCCCGCGGTCATCCACGCGCGGCCGCGGACGCGCAGCCCGAGCGTCGCCGCGCGGGCCAGCATGTACACCCCGAAGAACGCCGCCGCCAACCAGGCCAGGCCCGCGGCCCCGCCGCCGGCGAAGAGCGCGACGAGAACGAGGGCGGGGATGTAGGGCACGAGATTCAGCACCCCCGCAATAGCGAGGTAGCGCGCATCTCCGGCGCCGATGAGCACGCCGTCGAGGACGAAGACGAAAGCGGCGAGGGGCTGCGCGACGGCGAGCACGAGCAGTGCCGGCTGGATCAGCGCGGCGATCTGCGGATCGCCGGTGAAGACCAGACCCAGGACCCCGGATGCCGCCGCCACGAGCCCGCCCACCACGACACCGAACCACAGCCCCCAGGCCACCGTGCGCGAAAGCACGTGGCGCACGCCGAGGGTGTCGCCCGACCCGAGGTGCTTGCCCACGAGCGCCTGGGCGGCGATCGCGAGAGCGTCGAGGGCGAAGGCGGCGGTGGAGAAGATCGTGAACGCGATCTGCCACCCCGCCAGCTCGGCCGAGCCGAGCCCGGTCGCCACCGCGACGGTGGCCAGGAACGCCGCGCGCAGGCTGAGGGTGCGCAGGAACAGCCACCCGCCCGAGCGCGCGGTCCCGCGCAGGCCCCCGACCTCGGGGCGCAGCGATGCCGCATGGCGGCGGGCCAGGCGGGTGGCGATGATCACGTAGGCGCCGACCATGCCCCACTGCGCGACGACGGTTCCGATCGCGGAGCCGGCGATCCCCCAGCCGAAGCCGTAGATGAACAGGGCGTTGAGCAGGGCGTTGACGCCGAAGCCGAGGCCGGCGATCCACAGCGGCGTGACGGTGTCCTGCATGCCGCGCAGGAGCCCCGTCGCGGCGAAGACCACGAGCATGGCGGGCAGTCCCCACATCGAGATCGACAGGTACACGCGGGCGTTCTCGGCGACGTCGGGCGCCGCGCCGAACACGTCGACCAGTGCCGGGGTGGCCAGGACTCCGACCAGCGCGAGGACGGCCCCGATCGTGAGCGCGAACCACATGCCCTCGATGCCCACCGACACCGCGCGGCCGAACTCGCCCGCACCGAACCGCCGCGCCACGGCGGGGGTCGTGGCGTACGCGAGGAACACCATGAGCCCGACCACGGTGTGCAGAACGGCTCCGGCGATGCCGAGTCCGGCCAGCGGCGCCACACCGAGGTGGCCCACCATGGCCCCGTCCACGATGAGGAACAGGGGCTCGGCGATGAGCGCGCCCAACGCCGGGACGGCGAGGCGCAGGATCGCGCGGTTCAGCGTCGCCGGTGCGGGGGTGGTCACCGTCCGAGCCTACGGCGGGCTCCCGACACGGCCGGTCGGTGCGGCATCCGGAGCCTTCACGGATCGCGGGCACTTATCCTGTCTGCATGACCGAGACCCCCCGCTCCGGTCTCGCGCTCGAAGAACTGAGCGACGAGATCCGCCCGCAAGACGACCTGTTCCGTCACGTGAACGGCCGCTGGATGGAGCGCACCGAGATTCCCGACGACAAGGCCCGCTGGGGCAGCTTCCATCTCATCGCCGAGCAGGCCGAGAAGGATGTCCGCACCATCGTGGAGGAGTCGCAGCAGGCCGAGCCGGGCAGCGAAGCCCGCAAGATCGGCGACCTGTTCGCGAGCTTCATGGACACCGACCGCATCGAGGAGGCGGGAGCCGCGCCGCTGGCCGCGCAGCTCGCGCGCGTCGACGCCGTCGAAGACGTGCCCGGCTTCCTCCGTCTCGTCGGCGAGCTCGAGCGCGACGGTGTGAGCGGCCTGCTGACGCTGTTCGTCGAGCCCGACCCGGGCAACCCCACCCGCTACGTTCCGGTGATCTACCAGGGCGGGCTGTCGCTGCCCGACGAGAGCTACTACCGGCTCGAGAACTTCGCCGAGACGCGCACCGCCTACCGCGCGCACGTCGAGCGCATGCTCGCCCTCGCCGGTATCGCCGAGCCCGCGGCATCCGCGGATCGGGTGGTCGCGCTCGAGACCGAGCTCGCCGCCCACCACTGGTCCCGCGAAGACAGTCGCGATGCGGTGAAGACCTACAACCTCCGCGCGTGGGACGAGATGATCGGCCTCGCCGGCATCGATCTGGCGCCGTGGCGGGCCGGCGTGGCCCCCGGTCACGAGGACGCCTTCGGCGAGGTCGTGGTGTACCAGCCGAGCTTCCTCGAGTCCCTCGGCGCGCTGCTCGTCGAGGAGCGTCTCGAGGACTGGAAGGCCTGGCTGCGCTTCGCCGTCGTGCACTCCGCCGCCGCATTCCTGTCCGACGAGTTCGTCGCCGAGAACTTCGCGTTCTACGGCACGCAGCTCACCGGCGTCCCCGTCAACCGCGAGCGGTGGAAGCGCGGCGTCGGCCTGGTCGAGGCCGCCCTCGGCGAAGCGGTGGGCAAGGTGTACGTCGATCGGCACTTCCCGCCCACGGCGAAGGATGCCATGGACGTGCTGGTGCAGAACCTCATCGAGGCGTACCGCGAGTCGATCGAGTCGCTGGAGTGGATGACGCCCGAGACCCGGCAGCACGCGCTCGCCAAGCTCGATGCCTTCACGCCGAAGATCGGCTACCCCGTGAAGTGGAAGGACTACGCGTCGCTCGAGATCGACGCCGCCGACCTGGTCGGCAACGTCCAGCGCGCGCACGTCTGGGAGCACGACCGGCAGGTGGCGAAGGTCGGCGAGCCGATCGACCGCGACGAGTGGTACATGACGCCGCAGACGGTCAACGCGTACTACAACCCGCTCATGAACGAAATCGTGTTCCCCGCGGCGATCCTGCAGTACCCGTTCTTCGACGCCGATCGTGACGCCGCCGCCAACTACGGCGGCATCGGCGCGGTGATCGGCCACGAGATCGGCCATGGGTTCGACGACCAGGGCAGCCGCTTCGACGGCGACGGGTCGTTGCGCGACTGGTGGACGGATGCCGACCGCTCGGCGTTCGAGGAGCGCACGAAGGCGCTCATCGCCCAGTACGAGGCCCTGGTGCCCCAGGGCCTGAGCGAGGAGCACCACGTCAACGGCGCCCTCACGATCGGCGAGAACATCGGCGACCTCGGTGGCCTCGGCATCGCGATCCGCGCCTACCGGCTGTCGCTCGGCGAGGACGAGCCGGCCGACGGTCCCGTGGTCGACGGGTACAGCGGCATCCAGAGACTCCTGCTCAGCTGGGCGCAGATCTGGCAGCAGAAGGGTCGGGATGCCGAGACCATCCGGCTCCTCACGATCGACCCGCACTCGCCGAACGAGTTCCGTTGCAACCAGATCGTGCGTAACATCGACGCGTTCTACGCGGCGTTCGACGTCACCGAGGGTGATGCCCTGTGGCTGGACGCCGACCAGCGCGTCACCATTTGGTGAGGTGGCGTTTGTTGCTCTTCTGACCCGGAAGGAGCCACGCTCGTGGGCATGCCCCCGGTTCCCGAGCCCTCCGTACCCGATCCCGCCGGAGTGCCCGTGGAGTCGTCTCGACGCGACGCCCCGGCCCTCCGAGGGTCGGCGCGCAAAGGACCGCGACGTCTACCCCGGCGCGCCGCCGCGGGACGCCGGTCGTTCACGGCGACGCTCCGCGCCCTCGACGAGCTCGCGGCATCCGGGGCGAAGGTGTCGGTGCGCATCGACGACCTCGACGGCGGTTCGACGGTGCTCGAGGGCGACGACTTCGTCACCCTCCCCGTCGCCGGGCTCGGGGTCGTCCCGCTCCTGATCGAGGTCGCGGCCGCGATCGAGGCGGGGCGCGTCGACGCGCTCGAGATCATCGACCGCGCGAGCGTGCACACCGCGTCGACCGGGGGAGTGTGGCAGCACCTCAAGGCCCCCGCGCTTCCCCTGGCGGACGTGGCGGTGCTCGCGGCATCCGCGGGCGACGCGTGGGCCGTGAACGCGCTGCTGCAGCGCGTGGGCCTGCCGTCCGTCCGCTCGCGCATCGAGCAGCTCGGTCTGCGCCGCACCGCCCTGCTGGACCGTTTCCGCGACGACCGCGGGCCCGACGACGCCCCGCACCTGGCGCTGTCCACGGCGCGCGAGGTGGCGGCCGTGTTCGCCGGGCTGGTCAATTCCACCGTGGTCTCCCCGGGGGTGAGCGCCCAGGTGGCCGAATGGTTGAGCCTGAACCACGACCTGTCGCTCGTGGCATCCGCGACCGGCCTGGACCCGTTCGCGCACGAGAACGATCGCCACGGCCTGCTGTTCGTCAACAAGACCGGACGCTCGGACGGCGTCCGCGCCGAGGCCGGCGTGCTCGGCGGTCCGCGGGCCGGCGTCGCCTACGCCCTCATCGTCAACTTCGACGACCTCTCGATCGCCCACCGCCTCCGGGCGCACGACGCGTTCCGCGTGCTCGGCGTCGAGCTGATGGAGTACGTGTACTGAAGCGGTGCGGCGCGGCGCGGCGCGGGGTGCGGCGCGGGGGCCTGCGTTTCGCCGAGACTGCACCTGACTGACAACTCCACTGCAGCGTGCAGTGGGTTTGTCAGCCGGATGCAGTCTCGCGGTGCCCGGGCGGTTCAGAGCGACAGGTGGGCGCGCAGCGCGGTGTCGGGGGGTTCGACGAGCACCGCGCCGCCGGGCAGTACGACGACCGGCACCTTGCTGCTGCCGCCGAGGGCGGCGGCGCGGGCGGCGTCGGATGCCGATGCCTCGACGTCGACGAAGACGTACGGCACATCCGCGTCCTGCAGCAGAGCGCGGGTGCGAAGCGTGTCGGCACAGTCCTGTCTGCCGTAGACGGTGACCTCGTCGGGGGCGCTCATCGGGCCGTGTACCCGCCGTCGACGGGCAGGGTGACGCCCGTGATCCAGTCGGCCTCGTCGGACGCGAGGAACAGCACCGCGTACGCCACGTCGAGGGGTCGACCGAGTCGGCGGATCGACTGGTGCGCCGTCATCATCTCTTCGTAGGCGGGCATCCCGCCCGGGTACTCGGCGGCGATGCCCTCGACGAGCGGAGTGAGCACCGTCGACGGGTTGACGGCGTTGACCCGGATCCGGTGACGGCCGTAGCTGGCGGCATCCTGCTTCGTCTGCATGTTCACCGCGCCCTTGGCCACGTGGTAGGGCGTGAACTCGTCGTTGCCGAGGATCCCGTAGATCGACGAGAAGTTGACGATCGCGCCCTTTCCGGCCGCGAGGAAGTGCGGGACGGCGGCCTTCGTCGCGAAGAACACGCCCTTCACGTCGACCGCGAACACGGCATCCCACTCCTCCTCGGTCACCTCGTGGGTGGGCTTGTCGGCGCCGATGATTCCGGCGCAGTTGATCAGGACGTCGAGCCCGCCGAACGTCTCGGCGGCCGCATCTATCGCACCGCGGACGTCGGCCTCGTCCGTCACGTCCACCCGGGTGAAGGTCGCCTCGCCACCGGACTTCCGGATGCCGGCGGCCGCCGCCTCGCCGGCCTCGGGCTGCGCGTCCAGGAGCGCGACGCGCGCCCCCTCCGTGGCGAACAGTTCGGCCGTCGCCCGTCCCATTCCCGACGCGGCTCCCGTGATCACCGCGCGTTTGCCCTGCAGTCGTGCCATGGGGAATTCCTTTCGTGACGGCGGGGACGCGCTCGCACGCGTCCCCGCCGGGGTGGGGTGTCAGGCGTCGACGGGCTGTTTGGCGTCGGCACGGTGGAGGAGTGACGCGTAGCCGGACTCCTCGAGCTCGCGGCAGTACCGCTGGTACACCTGGCCGCCGCCCATGTAGACCTGGAACTCTTCCGGCTTGCCGGGGATGTTCTCGCCGAGGAACCAGGCCTTCGCCTTCTTGCCCTCGGTGTACATCACGGTCTGGCGACCGGTCTTCTCGGTCTCGTCGCGCCACCAGTCCTCGGACTCCGGCGTCGCCTCGAAGTACTCGACGCCGTTCTCCTCGGCCCATGCCAGGGCCCGCTGGAGCCACTGCGCGCCCAGCTGGATCGGGACGATGAGGTTCGAGTACGGCGTCTGCGGCCCGAGCGACATGAAGAAGTTCGGGAAGCCGTGCGCGTTGATGCCCAGGTTCGACTTGAGCCCCTCCTCCGCCCACTTCTCGCGCAGCGTGCGACCGCCGCGGCCGACGATGTCGATGTGCGTCAGGGTGCCGGTCATGGCGTCGAAGCCGGTGGCGAAGATCAGGACGTCGAGCTCGTACTCGGTGTCGCCGACCTTCACCCCCTTCTCGGTGATGGCCGTGATGGGCGTTTCGGCGGTGTCGATGAGGTGCACGTGGTCGTGGTTGAAGGTGGCGTAGTAGCCGTGTCCCGTCGGGACGCGCTTGCCGTTGAACGAGTACGTCCGGGGCGAGAGCAGCTCCGCCGTCTCGGGGTCCTGGACGATTTCGGCGATCTTGGTCCGGATGAACTCGGATGCCAGCTCGCTGGCCTCGTGGTTGGTGGCGAGGTCGGTGAAGCACTCGTTGGCGAAGTGGAACCCGCCCTCGTTCCACTTGCTCTCGAAGATGCGGCGCCGTTCCTCTTCGGACACCTCCAGGGCGCTGTGCTCGGCGGGTTCCATCGCGACACCGAAGGGGTGATTGGCGGCCTTCTCGTAGACGAGGTCGTAGTTCTCACGGAGCCAGGCCATGTCCTTCTCCGAGACCTTGTCGTTGTTCGTCTCGACGATGAAGTTCGGTGTGCGCTGGAAGACGAAGAACTCGCCTACCTCTCCCGCGATGACGGGGACGATCTGGATGCCGGACGCGCCCAGGCCGATGAGCCCGACCCGCTTGCCCGACAGATCGACACCTGTGCGCGGCCACTGCGCCGTGTGGTATTTTTCGCCGCGGAAGGTCTCGATGCCGGGGATCTCGGGGAAGATCGGCTGCGAGAGCACGCCCATACCGCTGACCAGGTACTTGGTGGTGAGTGTGTCGCCGCCGACGAGGTGGACCGTCCAGGTGTTGGCATCCTCGTCGTACACGGCCGACTCGACCCGGGTGTTGAGCCGGATGTCGCGGCGGAGATCGAGACGATCGGCGACGAAGTTGAGGTAGGACAGCACCTCCTCGCCCGAGGGGTAGCGCTCGGTCCAGGTCCACTCGTCGCGCACCTCCTTCGAGAACGAGAAGGAGTAGTACGAGTACTCGCTGTCGGTGCGCACACCGGGGTAGCGGTTCACCCACCAGGTGCCGCCGATGCCGTCCTCGCCGTCGACGGCGAGGGTGCGCAGGCCGATCTCGCGGAGGTGGTGGAGCATCGCGAGACCCGAGAAACCGGCGCCGATGACGATGGCGTCGTAGTCGCGGTCGGGGGTGCCGGGGGCAGTGAAGTCGCTCATGGCGGGGGTCCTTTCGGTGGAGAGGGTCATGCCGAGACGTGGGCCGAGCTGGTCGCCCGCACCCACTCGGCGATCAGGCGGATGGAGGTGTCGGCGGGGGCGTGACGTCCCGCCTGGAGGGGCCAGACGTGCTGCTCGCCCGAGACGGTGTCGAAGGTCACGTCGACGCCGTCGCGCTGGGCGCGCTCGGCCAGGCGGACCGCGTCGGAGTACAGCGACTCGGCGTCGCTCGCGGTGATGAACAGCGGCGGGAATCCGGTGAAATCGGCGTAGAGCGGGTTCACCAGCGGGTCGGTGGGGGAAGCGCCACCGGAGAGGTAGCGGTCGATGTTCCCCTGCAGCCCCTCGCGGGCGATCAGGAAGTCGGTGGCGTCGTTGGTCTCGATCGTCTCGCCGGAGTTCTCCATGTCGAGCCACGGCGAGATCGTCGCGACCCGCCCCGGAAGGGCGGCGCCGCGCTGCAGCCGGCGCAGGACGGTCGCGATCGCGATGCTCGCTCCCGCACTGTCGCCGACGGGAGTGATCGCCTCCGCGTCGTACCCGCCCGCGATCAGGCCGTCGATCACGGCGTCGGTGTCGTCGAGTTGCGCGGGGTAGGGGTGCTCCGGCGCGAGGCGGAAGTCGGCGACGAACGCGTACGAACGGGCGGCGCGGGCGAGGTGCCCGGCCATCTTCCGGTGACTGGCGGCGGAGCCGAGGGCGAAGCCGCCGCCGTGCAGGACGAGCAGCATCCGGGTGCTGTCTGCGTTCACCGGCGTGACCAGGATGCCGGGCACACCGCCGATGCTCGTAGAGCGGTACGTGACGTCCTCGGGCTCGGCCGTCGCGCGCTGCCAGTCCTCGAAGACCCATCGCAGGACGGGGAGCGACATGTCGGGGGCGGCGGTGAACTCGACGGTCCACTCGGCGTACATCTCCCCCAGGGGGTCGGTGGGCCTGTTCTCGGCCATCTGCGGATCCTCCTCATCGTGGATTCCAGGTCGGTCCGGGGCGTCGAGAGCCCCGGTGCACCCCAGGATGAACCGCCCTCCGGCCGTCGCGACGGGGTGTCGCAGAATGAGTCACCCGCGTCTCACCGTGACGCGATCAGGCCCCCTCCGCCCGCCGCAGACTGCTGGAC
>NZ_CAKKMM010000163.1:0-8355 GCF_918698205.1 Microbacterium sp. Bi128
ACACCCGGGTGCTCTCAGTACACGATCACCGGCTTGACGGTCCTGCCGTTGTGCATGTCATCGATGGCGCTCGCGATGTCGTCGAGGGCGTAGCGCTTCTCGAGCTTCTCCAGCGGCAAGCGCCCCTCGGCGTGGAGCGCGACGAGTCGGGGGATGAGATCCCGGGGCTCGGTGTCGCCCATCGTGACGCCGCGCAGGACTTTGCCGGTGAGGATGCCCTGGATGTCGACGGCGATCTCGGTGCCCGGCGGCGGCGCGCCGCACACGAGGACGGTTCCGCAGACGGCGGCGGCATCCAGCGCGGTGCGCGCGACCCCGGGATGACCGGTGGTGTCGAACGTCAGGGTGACGCCGCGTCCCCCGGTGAGCGCGGCGAGACGTGCGGCGACGTCCTCGCTCGACGCGTCTACGGTGTCGGTCGCGCCGAGTTCGCGGGCGAGATCGAGCCGTGCGGCGACCCGATCGATTGCGATGATCCGGGCCGGCTCCCGCATCGCCGCCGCCATGATCGCCGACAGGCCGACGGCCCCGGCCCCGTACACGGCCACCACGTCGGCGGGTCCGGGATCCAGCACGTTCCACATCGACCCGAAGCCGGTGAGCACCCCGCATCCGAGCGGGGCGAGGACGGTGAGGTCGGCGTCGTCGGCGACGGGAACCAGGCTGCGTTCGTCGGCGATCGCGTACGTCCCGAACGACGACTGCCCGAAGAAGTGCGCCGCCACGGGCTCGCCGCCGCGGGTGACCCCCGCCGACCCCTCCGGCCGGATGCCACCGAGGAGGTTCCGGGGGAGCCACGTGTCGCAGTAGGCGGGGTGGGCGCTGACGCAGGAGTCGCACGCGCCGCACGAGGTGAAGCTCAACAGCACGGCATCCCCGGGCGCGACTGCGGTGACGCCCGGCCCGACCTTCTCGACGCGTCCGGCCCCCTCGTGCCCGATGATCCCCGGGGTGGGGAACGGGATGCCGCCGGCGAGCACCCCGAGATCGGTGTGGCAGAGCCCCGTTGCGGTGAGCCGGACCAGGACCTCTCCGGGCCCGGGATCGGCGTACTCGACGTCGGCGACGACGATCCGCTCGGGCGCCTCGATGATCGCGGCGCGCCCCGCGGTCATGCCCGACCACCGAGGTCGAACACGATCGAATGCGCCTTCTGGTACGACTCCAGCGCCTCGGGACCGCCTTCGCGGCCCCACCCCGACGCCTTCACGCCGCCGAACGGCACCGCGGGGTCGAGCACGGCCCAGCCGTTCACCCACGTGATCCCGGCGCGCAGGCGCGCGGCGACGCGGTGCGCCCGCGCGAGGTCGGACGTCTGGATGCCGCTGGCCAGGCCGTACCGCGTCCCGTTGGCGAGCGCGATCGCTTCGTCCTCCGTATCGAAGGGCTGCACCGTCAGGACGGGCCCGAACACCTCGTCGACGACGATCTCGGCGGAGGGATCGAGATCGGCGAGGACCGTGGGGGCGTAAAAGAAGCCGCCGTCCCGTTCCACGGTGTGACCGCCCGTCACGACCCGCGCGCCGGTCGCTCGGGCCCGCTCCACCATGCTCGCGACCTTCTCGAGCTGCACGCGACTCGCGAGCGGACCGACGACGGTGGCCGGGTCGGCGATGTCGCCGAACGGCACCTGCGGCACGGCGTCCTTCAGGATGCCGAGCACGACACCGTAGACCGAGCGCTCCACGAGCAGACGTGGGCCCGCCATGCAGAACTGCCCGGCGTTGAAGACGAACGCCGAGATCACTGTGTGGATGGCGCGGTCGAGATCCGCGGCCGCGAACAGGATGTTCGCGGCATTGCCGCCGAGCTCGGCGGTGAACGGCTTCAGGCTGCGTCCCGCCAGCGCCGCCGCGTGGGCCCCGATCTCGGTGGACCCGGTGAACGCGACCTTGTCGACGCCCGGGTGGGCCACGAGGTGGTCGCCGAGGGCGGCGCCGGGTCCGGTCACGACGTTGAACACTCCGTCGGGCACGCCCGCCTCGCGCAGCAGATCGGCCATGAGCAGGGCCGTGAGCGGAGTGTCGCTCGCGGGCTTGTGCACCACGGTGTTGCCGGCGACCAGGGCCGGGGCGATCTTCGTGCTGGAGAGGATCAGCGGGAAGTTGAACGGGGTGATCGCGGCGACCACCCCGAGGGGTTCGCGCCGGACGTATGCGTGCACGTCGGCGGTGATCTCGCGGACGTCCCCGTCGAGCCGGTGCCCGAGCGCGGCGTAGTACTCGTACAGTTCGGCCGCGTTGTTGACATCGACGACGCGGGCGAAGGTGATGGGCTTGCCGACGTCGAGGCTCTCGGCCTGGGCGAGCTCCTCGGCTCGCTCCCGCATGAGCACGTAGGCCCGCTGCAGGACGCGAGCCCGCTCCCGGCTGGACATCCGCGGCCAGGGTCCGTCGTCGAAGGCGGCGCGGGCGGCGGCGACGGCCGCGTCGACGTCGGCCACCGTCGCGCGGGCGACGTCGGTGATCTTCTCGCCCGTCGACGGAGCGAGGACGTCCATGCGGCCGCCGTCGGCGGCATCCCGCCACTGCCCGCCGATGAACAGGCGACCGGGCGCGATCGCGGGGGCCGTGAGAGCGCTCATCGGTTCGTCTCCGCGGTCTCGAGCGCGTCCGCGAGCACGCCGGCGAACCACACCGGGTCGTCCTCGAACGGCGTGTGCCCCGTGGGTACGCGCACCACGTCGGCGCCCATGCGCGCGACGAGGTGCTCTTGGAAGGGCGTGGGCACGAGCGCGTCACGCTCGGTGAGAACGTAGGTCGTCGGCTTCGCGCGCCAGGCGACGCGGGTCACCGGTGTCGTGAACGCCGCGAGGGACTGCGGCTGGAACGTGTCGGCGATCTGCGCCGCGAGATCGGCGGGAGCGTCCGACGGCAGATCGGCGGCCACCATGGCGATCCGCTCCGCACGGGACCGGCCCATCGAGACCATGCCGTCGGCGACGCCCCAGAACTCCGGGAATCCGCCGCCCACGGCCTGCTGGAGGGTCTCCCCGGCGTCGAGGGCGAACGCCGCGACGTAGACGATCCGCTCCACCGCCGGGTGGTCGCCCGCCTGCGTCGTGGGGATGCCGCCGTAGGAGTGGGCGATCAGGGTCACCGGTCCGTCGGCGGCATCCAGTTTCTCGGTGATCGCCGCGGCGTCGGCATACATGTCGACGGTGCTGCCGATCGTCGGTAGGGCGACGGTGGCGACGAGGAAGCCGCGCCCGCGCAGCTCCTCGGCGAGACGGTCGAACACCCAGGGGCCGGCCCAGGCCCCGTGGACGAGAAGGATGCGGGGAGGGGAAAGGGTCATGCGTGCGCTCCTCGGACGGGGACGACCTCGACGTCGTCGCGCCCAGTCTCCGTCCCGCCGCGAACGGACGGTATCCGTAGGACTACCGAACGGCGCTCAACGTCGACTGATACCAGGCCGCGATCTGCGCCCGGGAGGTGAACCCGAGCTTGGCGAGGATGCGCTGCACGTGCGTGTCGACCGTGCGTACCGACAGCACCAGGCGTTCCGCGATCTCCCGGTTGCTGAGACCCTCGTGGATGCCGGCGGCCACCTCGCTCTCGCGCGCGCTCAGTCCCGCCGCGGGACGGCCGGGTGCTCCGGCGAACGCCGCGGCCTCGGCGGGCGACAGTCGCTCACCGATCGCCGACAGGCGTTGGAACGCCTCGTCGCCGAGCCGTTGTCGGACGACCGCCACGCACCGGTCGTGCTGCGCGACCATGTGCGGACCGTGCACCGCGATGCCCGAGTCGATCCGCCGCCACCAGCTGAGCGCCGCGCCGAGCAGGACAGCGGTGCGCTCGGTGGGGGAGCGGGCGGCGTCGATCCAGCCCAGCAGCTCCAGGACCAGGCAGTCTCCGACGGGGTCGTCGATGCCCTCCTCGAGCACCAGGGCGTCACGCGCGTGGCGCTCCGCCTCGTCGAGGTCGCCGTCGGCGTACAGCGCCAGGGCGATCGCCCACATCGCCAGCGAGCGCACCCACCGCTCGTCGATGGACTCGGCGTACCGCAAGGCCTCGCGCGCGGGGGCGGCGGCATCCGCGAGCCCGAGCTGGGTGCGCGTCACGGTGAGCTGGAACTGGGCGACGAGCGCCTCTTCGGGGCGTCCGAGCGCCCGCGCGAGCCCGATCGAGCGCAGCAGTTCGTCGCGGGCGCGCTCACCCTCGCCCGCGAACAGCGCCCGGCTGCCGTTCCACCGGCGCAACTCGACCTCGCACAGCCCCACCTCGGCTTCCGGGACCAGAGGCAGAAGCGCCTGCGCATCGTCGAGGTGCGCTTGCGTTTCCTCCAGCGCCCCCTGGAGCACGCACAGCCATGCCGCGACCAGCAGCGCCGGCACCCGGGCGGAGGCAGAGCCCCCGGGCAGGGCAAGCAGCCGGCGCGCCCACCGGCGTCCCTCCGTGAGGAAACCGCCGACGCCCCAGTGGTAGCGCAGATCGGAGAAGAGCTCCAGCGCGCGGTCGGTGTCCAGCGCGACGGCCGTGCGCAGCGCGGCATCCAATTCCGCCCGGTCCGCCCGCTGGCCGCCGAGGATCTTGCGTTGCGCGGGGCCGTACCAGTGCGTGCGGGCCAGACGCGCGAGCCCGGCGTAGTGCTCCAGGTGGCGACGGACCAGGCGCGGCTGGTCCCCGGCCTCCTCCGCGCGGTCGCGGCCGTAGCTGCGGATCGTCTCGAGCAGGTGGAACCTCCCCGAGTCGCGGTCGGCCTCGACGACCGACTGCTCGATCAGCTGATCGAGGGTGTCGACGGTGGCGGCGTCGTCTCCGCCGGCGACCGCGACGGCGGCCTTCAGATCGAACGGCCCGGAGAACATGCTCAGCGCCGCCCACAACCCCCGCTCCGCAGGGGTGCACAGCTCGTAGCTCCAGTCCACCACCGCGCGCAACGTCCGCTGCCGCGAGACCGGCGCGCGCGTACCGGCGCGCAGCAGCGTGAACCTCTGCGACAGCCGACGTCCGAGCTCGACGACGGAGAGCGTGCGCAGACGTGCGGCGGCCAGCTCGATCGCGAGGGGCAGCCCGTCCAGGGCTCGGCACAGCTGCGCCGCCGCCGCCACTTCCGCGGGGGCGAGGGCGAATCCGGAATCTCCCGCGCGGGCGCGTGCCACCAGCAGGGCCACCGCGTCCGCCGGCTCGTCGCCGGCGGCGTCGGTGGTCAGCGGCGGAACGGCGAACACCTGCTCTCCGTCGACGTCGAGCCGACGCCGGCTCGTGGCCACGATCGTCACCCGGGGGAGCGCGTCGAGGAGATCGTCGACCACGGAGGCGACCGCGTCGATGAGGTGCTCGCAGTTGTCGAGCACGATCAGCGCCGTCTCTCCGCTGAGGACATCGATGATGAACTCCAGCGGTCCGCGCGCCGAGAGCTCGCCGTACGGCAGCGCGTGCGCGATGGCCTCGGCGACCCGACGCGGGTCGCTCACCGCGTCGAGCCCGACGAAGAACACGCTCGTGGACGTGCGCAACGCGTGGGCGTTCGCCGCCCGCACCGCCAGCCGGGTCTTCCCGACTCCGCCGACCCCGGTGAGCGTCACGAGCCGGGCGTGGGCGAGCTCGCCGGCCAGGGACTCCAGTTCGCGTCGACGCCCCACGAACTCGCTGCGCGGCTCTCTGATCACGGCGATGCGTCCTTGCTCTCGGTGGCTTTCATTATGTGCGGGACGCGTCGGACACGGCGAGGTTCGGCCGCCGATTACGTCATTTCACGGATAGACGGGACCGTTCTCCGCCCCGCGACAATGGCCGCCGACCCCAGTGGGTCCGTGTTCAACGACGAACCAGGAGAAGTCCATGCGCAGAACCGTCCCCGTGGTCGCCACGGCCGCCCTCGCCCTCGCCCTCAGCGCCTGCTCCGGCGGCACCGCCACCTCACCCGGCTCCGCCTCGGGGCCGGTGAAGATCGGCATGGTCGTCCCCCTGACCGGGTTCCTCTCGGCCCTGGGACAGGGCGACAAAGAGGCGGCCGAGCGCGTCGTCGCCGACATCAACGCCGCCGGCGGCATCGACGGGCGTCAGGTGCAGCTCACCGTCGTCGACGACAAGGCCGATGTCACCGAATCGGTGAAGCAGTTCAACCAGCTCGCCTCCGACCCGTCCTACTCGGCGATGCTCGCCAGCAGCTTCGTGTCGGCGGCGACCGCGGTCGGCAGCACGGCGCAGTCGGCGAAGATCCCCACGATCGCGCTCAGCCCGGTCGACGCGTTCGCCGACGGCAGCAACCCGTACGCCTTCACCTCGCCGCCCGTTCCCGCCGTCTACGCCCGCGCGCTCGTGGACTACTGGGTCGCGCAGGGCGTGAAGACCCTGGCCATCGGCTACACCGGCGGCGACCTGTACGGCGGGAACGGCGACAAGGCGACCGTGCAGTTCGCCGAGGAAGCCGGCATCCAGGTCGTCCTGGACGAGGCGTACGACCAGACGGCCACCGACTTCACGCCGCTGATCACGAAGGTCGTCGCCGCGCAGCCCGATGCGTTCGTCGTCTGGGGCGCGGGTCCGGCACCGGTGATCATCACCAAGCAGATCGCCGGCAAGGGCATCGACACGTACTTCACGGGAGCCGAGGCCTCCGACCTCTACCTTCAGCCCGCGGGTGACGCCGCCGAGGGCGTCATCGCCGCGGCGACCGTGGCGATGGCCGGAGAGGCGCTCCCCGACGGTGCGTACAAGACCAAGGTCATGGCGGTCGCCCAGCCCTGGATGGAGGCCAACGCCGGCGCGTACCCTCCGGAGTTCGCCTTCGGCGGCGCCTCGGGCGTCGAGCTCCTGGCCTCGGCGATCGACCGTGCGGACTCCACCGACCGTCAGAAGGTCCGTGACGCGCTCGAGCAGACCGACCTGCTGACCTCGAACGGGCACTACTCCTACAGCCCCACCGACCACATGGGCCTGGATGCCACGTCCCTGGCGATCTTCCAGGTGACCGGCGGCGCGTGGGTTCCGACCGAGTACGCGACGAAGAAGTTCGCGACCGAGCTGCCCCAGTGAACACGACCGCACCGTCCGCAGGGCTCGAAGTGTCGGGTCTGTCCCGCCGCTTCGGCGGCGTCTACGCGAATCGCGACATCTCTTTCTCCGTCGCTCCCGGCGAGCTGCGGGGGGTGATCGGACCGAACGGGGCGGGCAAGTCCACGCTGTTCGGCCTGATCAGCGGTCACCTCCGTCCGCAGGAGGGCACGATCCGTCTCGACGGCGAGCGCATCGATCGTCTTCCCGCGCACCGCCGGGCGCGCCGGGGAATCGCGATCGTCTTCCAGGGGGCGCGGCTGTTCCCGAGCATGACCGTGTGCGAGAACGTCGCCGTCGGCGCGCACGCGCGCACCGGGGCGGGGGCGGTGGAGGCCGCCCTCCGGCTTCCGCGTCACCGGAGGGAAGAGACCGAGATCATGGCCGATGCCCGCTCCGCGCTCGAGCGCGTCGGTCTCGCGGACTGGGCCGACCGCGGTGCCGAGCAGCTCCCGCTCGGGCAGCAGCGCCGGCTGCAGGTGGCGCGGGCCCTGACGGCCCGGCCGAGGGTGCTGCTGCTGGACGAGCCCGCGTCCGGGCTCCGGGCGGACGAGCGCGAGGACCTCCGCGCCCTCTTGCGCGAGCTCCACGCCGACGGCATCACGATTCTGCTCGTCGAGCACGACGTCGCGATGGTGACAGCCCTGGCCGACCGCATCGCGGTGCTCGACCTCGGTCGGCTGATCGCCGACGGCACGCCCGACGAGATCCGCCGCGACCCCGCGGTGATCGCCGCCTACCTGGGAAGCGAGACGGCCGCATGATGCTGGACGTGACCGACCTGGTCGTCCGCTACGGAGCGGCGACGGCGCTCGACGGGGTGTCGCTGCACGTCGGTGCGGGCGAGCTGGTCGCCCTCGTGGGTCCGAACGGCGCGGGCAAGACGTCTCTCGTGGATGCCGTCAGCGGGCTCGTGCGTCCGGCATCGGGCACCGTGCGGGTCGACGGCACCGTCGCCCAAGTCCCCGAGGGGCGGCAGATGTTCGGCGACCTGAGCGTCGACGACAACCTGCGCCTCGGGGCGTGGCGGAGACGGCGCCGCGACACCGACGCCGTGTACGACCTGCTCCCCGACCTCCGCCGGGTGCGGCGCCAGCGGGCGGACACCCTCTCGGGCGGGCAGCAGCAGATGGTCGCGGTGGGTCGTGCCCTCATGGCCGAGCCCGACCTGCTCGTCATCGACGAGCTCTCCCTCGGGCTCGCCCCGCTCATCGCCGCCGATCTCGTGCGGCACCTCGCCCAGCTGAACGCCGACCGGGGGACGGCCGTGCTGCTCATCGAGCAAGAGGTCGGGCTCGCCTTCGAGCTGTGCTCGCGGGCATACGTGCTCGACGCCGGCCGCATCGTCGCGGAG
>NZ_CAKKMM010000164.1:0-8309 GCF_918698205.1 Microbacterium sp. Bi128
GTCCGTCACAGGGTGTATCCGTGCGGCTAGGCTCGGGGTTCGGGGATGATTGCGGGGGATGACGTGTCCACAGCTCAGGAGGTGACGCGTCGCTACGCGATCGACCGGTATCGCATCGTCGGGGCCGTTCCCGAGCCCGACCTGCAGGGGCTCGTGGAGTTGGCGGCGACCATCTGCGGTGTGACGACAGCGGTCATCAACGTCATCGACGACCGAGCGCAGCACCAGGTCGCGGCGGTCGGAATCCGCGCGGCATCCTGTTCCCTCGAAGACTCCATGTGCGCCGCGGTCCTGGTCGATCCGCGTCGCGTCGTCGTGGCGGACGCCCGACGGGACCCGCGGTTTCGTGAGAACCCTTTCGTCACGGGAGAAGTCGCCCACGTCCGCTTCTACGCGTCCAGTCCGCTCGTCACCCCCGCGGGCGTGGCCATCGGCACGCTGTGCGTCTTCGATGACGAGATCGGCGAGCTGTCGGATGCCAGCGCGCACGCGCTCGACCTGCTCGCTCACCAGGTGATCGACGTTCTGGAGCTGCGGCGGGCGACGCGGGATCTCACCGAGTCGAACACCCAGCTGGAGCAGTTCGCGACCCAGGTCAGCCATGACCTCCGAAATCCGCTGACGGCGCTGGCCGGGTTCCTCGAACTCGCCGCCGACAGCCCGGAGATGGTCGATGCGCCCCACGCGGCCCGGTCGCTTGCCCGCGCCGAGTCCGCGGCCGCGCGGATGACGACCATGGTCACCGACCTGCTCGATTTCGCGCGGGTCGGGGGATCGCGCCCGCGCTTCACCCGCGTCGACGCGGCGGAGATCGTCGATGCGGTGCGGGAGGACCTCGACGACGCCGTCGTCGGTGCGGGCGCCGAGATCGTCGTGGATGCCGCGACCTTCGTGCGCGCCGACGACACGCTTCTGCGCGTGCTCCTGCAGAACCTCATCGCCAACGCCGTGAAGTTCACCGTGGCGGCGGGACGCGTCCCGCGCGTCGTCGTGACGGTGCAGGAGCTGCCGGACGGATGGCGCCTGGTGGTCGACGACAACGGGGATCCGGTCGATCCGGCTCTCCGCGACCGCATGTTCGAGCCGATGCAGCGCGGGCACGACGCGGAGGTGCAGGGCCTGGGCATCGGGCTGGCAACGTGCCGTCGGATCGCGCACGCCCACGGGGGACACATCGGCCTGGACGAGTCGCCCGCGGGCGGGACGCGCGCGTGGGTCGTGCTGCCCGCTGCATGATCCATTAACGGGCGCGCTGCGCCCGCGCAACCATCGTGACCTCTCGACCCGCGGCCCCGTAGCGTGGTCGATATCCGGTCGGAAGTCCGGGCTCCGGCCCGTCTCTCGGACCGAGGACGAGGAGGAGTTCCCCCGATGGCTCGCAATGTGCGACTGCTGCAGTGCTCACCCGACGATGTCTTCCGCGTTCTGGCCAACGGATGGCTGTATCCGCTGTGGGTGGTGGGCGCCTCGCGTATGCGCGACGTCTCCGAGGCGTGGCCGGCCGAAGGTGCGGAGCTTCATCACTCGTTCGGTTCTTGGCCCGCGCTCGTGAACGACACGACCGTGATGCGCGTGTGGGAGCCTCCGTACCGCGCGGTCCTCGAGCCGCACGGGGGTCCGATCGGTGTCGCGCGGGTCTCGATCGACGTCAAGGCCCGCGGTGAGGTGTGCGTCGTGCGTCTGCAGGAAGAGCCGGTGACGGGCCCGACGAAGCTGCTGCCCGACGTGGTGTTCGACGCGATCACCCGATGGCGTAATGCCGAGACGCTCCACCGGCTGGCGTACCTGGCCGAGGGTGGGGCTCCGGGAACCACCGGGGGCGCCGCGGCGATCGGCCGGGCCTCGACGGCGGAGCAGGAGCCGGTGCAGCGATGAGCGAGAGCTATGACGCCATCGTCGTGGGGTCGGGCCCGAACGGTCTGGCTGCCGCGGTGACCCTGGCGCGGTCCGGGCTTTCGGTCGCCCTGTACGAGCGTCAAACGACGCTCGGCGGCGCGGCCTCCACCGGCGAGTTGACTCTCCCCGGATTCCGTCACGATCTGGGGTCGGCGGTGCATCCGCTCGCCCTGGAGTCGTGGTTCTTCCGCGAGTTCGGGCTGGAACGGCGCATCCCCTTCGTCGTCCCCGAGGTCTCGTTCGCCCACCCGCTGGACGGCGCCCGCGCCGGCCTGGCCTTCCGCGACCTGGACCGCGCGGCCGAGGCGATCGGCCGCGACGGAGCGGCGTACGCGCGACTCATGTCGCCGCTCGTGTCGCATCTGCGCGGGGTCGCCGACTTCACCGGCAACGCGCTGCTGCGGGTACCCGGTGACCCTCTCGCGGCGGTGTTCTTCGGTCTCCGGGCCCTCGAGCAGGGCGGCCCCTGGTGGAACGCGCGATTCCGCGAGGACACGGCTCCGGCGATGATCACGGGCGTCTCGGCGCATTCGATCCTGGCGCAGCCGAGCCTGGCGGCGGGCGGCGCGGGACTGGTCCTGGCCACCTACGCCCACGGTCGCGGCTGGCCGATCCCCGTGGGGGGCAGCCAGTCGATCACCGATGCGATGGTGGCCGATCTGCGCGCGCACGGGGGTGTCGTGCACACGGGTGTCGACGTCGCCGACCTGCGGCAGCTTCCCCCCGCGCGTGCCGTGCTGCTGGACGTCACGCCGCGGGCCCTCGTCCGACTGGTGGGTGACCGGATGCCGTGGGCGTACCGCCGTGCGATGGAGCGCTTCCGCTACGGCGGCGGGGTGGCCAAGATCGATTTCGCTCTGTCCGCCCCGGTGCCCTGGGCCGATCCCGATGTCGCCCGGACGGGGACGGTTCACATCGGCGGGACGCGCGCCGAGATCGCCGCGGCCGAGAACGCGGTGGTCCGGGGGGAGCTCCCGGATGCGCCGTACGTGCTGGCCTCGCAGCCGTCGCTGTTCGATCCCACCCGTGCGCCCGCGGGACGTCACGTGCTGTGGGCGTACACGCACGTCCCGGCGGGGAGCGCCGTCGACCGCGAAGCGGCCGTCGTCGCGCAGATCGAGCGCTTCGCCCCCGGGTTCCGCGACACGATCCTGGCCTCGTCGTCCCGTACGGCGGTCGACATCGCCGGGTGGAACCCCAACTTCCCGGGCGGAGACATCTCGGCGGGCGCGCCGTCGCTGCCGCAGCTGGTCGGTCGGCCCGTCTACAGTCCCGACCCGTGGCGGACACCGGTGCGGGGCGTGTACCTGTGCTCGTCGTCGACCAGCCCCGGCCCGGGTGTACACGGGCTCGCGGGGTGGCAGGCAGCGCTCAGCGCGCTGCGTCACGAGTTCGGGACCCGGTTGCGCCCCGACCTCGCTCCGCGGGACGATCAGCTCGCGCCCGGGTAAGGGGCCGTGGCCCGCTGCCGGATCCGTCCGGCAGCGGGACGGCTCAGTCGATCGGGCCGGCGGGGGACGCGTCGGTGTCGGCGGACTCGTCGGCGTCGTGCTGCGCTGCGGCACCCTCTTCGGGTGACTCGGAGCCGGCGCCGTTGCTGTCGGCGTCGGGGGCGTCGTCGTCCGGGCGGTCGGATGCGGTGTGGTCGGTCATGAGACTCCCATCCTCGTGCGCCGGGGGATCGGCGACCCAGCCGACGCTCGCATATCCCGCGACCGGTGTCCAGGGCCTGGCGCGCGAGTGCGGACTACCGTGCGAGGATCCCGGGGCGCGCGGAGAACTCGGGGCTCTCGGCATCCTCGATATCGTCCGCGTCGTCGCGGAGGTCGAGTGCCGCGGTGGGACTCACAGGAAGGGCGCGAGAGCGCCGGCGGTGAGCGCGAACGCCATTGCCGCGCTCCCGGCCGCGGTTGCGAGAATCACGACGGCGCGTTCGGTGCGGCGCCGCTGGGCGGTGTTGACCGGATCGGTGGTGGAGCGCAGGGACGACTTCGCGATCTCGAGCTCGTCGTAGCGTCCGATCGGCACCCCGTGTGCGTCGCGGGCGACGAAGCCGCCAGCCACGCGATCGACGCAGCCGAAGTACTCTCCGTCGCGGTGCGCGACCCAGAACCCGGAGTCGACCTTGGCCCACATCACCCGTGCATGGGTGAGCGCGGGGAAGGATGCCACGGTGGGGGCGGACATCTCAGGCCGCCGTTCGCATGGCGACGCGTCGGGCGGGCGCGGCGGGCCGAGTGGTCGACGGGCGGGCAGCGGGATCGGCCGAGGGGATCTCGGCGTCGAGAGCGACGACCAGGCCCGCCGAGGAGTTGGCCATGTCCGCCATGTCCTTGAGGATCTGGGCGTTCAGCTGCTCGGGCTCGGCGCTGTCGAAGACGAACCGCAAGGGGATCGCGGGCTGCAGCCAGAGGGTGGAACGACCGGGGGAGCCGTCGACGTGGGTCCAGCTGAGGGTGAAGCTCTCGCTCCGGCGAAGCTTGGTCGCCGTGACGACCTTGAGGTGCGAGAGGAGGCGGTCCGGAATGCGGATGGGGTCGGTCGCTGTGCCGTAGTAGAGGGATCCCATGGCGAGCTCCTTTCGGTCGTTTAGCTACGGGAAGAACATACTCGTTTAGTAACTAGTTTGTCGAACTATTTGTTCCGTTGTATGATTTCCCGAACGACGACAAGGGGCGTACGCCATGACGGACATGCGTGCGGTGTCCCAGAGCCTCTCCCCCGGAGATCGCAACTCGGACACCTACTGGTACGGCGAAGAACCCGGTGATCGGCGAGCGCGCAGCAAGGCGGTTCTCGAAGCTCTGCGCGTCTATCGCGCGGCAGAGCTGGCGATGCGGCGACGTACGCGCGATTCCATGTCGATGGGCGAGAACGAACTGCTCGTCCTGCGTTACCTGCTCCGCGGATCCGACGCGAAGGTCCGCCCCGGCGAGCTGACGCGGTATCTGGGGCTGTCGACCGCGTCGACGACGGCGATCCTCGATCGTCTCGAGCGGTCCGGTCACATCACCCGCATCGCCAACCCGGACGACCGGCGCAGCATCTTCATCCACGCCACCGATCGCGCGCATGCCGAAGTGCGTCAAACGCTCGGCAACATGCACGATCGCATGCTGGCCGCCGTGATCGACATGTCCGCTGAGGAGTCCGCGGTCGTCGTGGACTTCCTCCACCGCATGAGCGATGCGGTCGATGGCGTCGCGGTCGACGCCGGATCCCAGCCGTCATCGTGATCTACGTGCTCGTCGGCGGCCCGCGCGACGGACAGCACGTGGACGACCTTCCGCGGGGGTACCGCCTCAGTATCGACGACGCGCCTCCCGCGCGATTCGCGGAATTCGACACCGCGCGCGCGGTGTGGTTCGAGCTGGATGCCGCGATGTTCCGGTCCGCCCAGCGCCGCGACTGACGCCGCGTATCCCACCGGTCGGATCGACGCAACCCGCCCCCCGGGGGCGGAGCGGGCTCGTCACGCTGGAACGCATGAGATGTGTGACGTACGCCGGAGAGACCGTGATCACGACGAACGACGTCGCCGCTTCCCTCGTGGAACTGACCGCCGCCGTGGCCAAAGAGGGGCAGGCCGAGGCCATCAGCATCCCCATCGTCACCGACGACAACAAGGTGGCGCAGGCCGAACTGGTGATCGGGATGGGTAACAACGTGTTGTCGGCGCCGTTGGACTGGGAGGGCGAGGAGCCCGACTTCTCCGCCGCGTCCGACGACCTGCGCAACCACCGGCTCTTCCCTCGGTCCGCCCTGCGGCTCGTCGAGCCCGAGAGCGGCCCCGACGAGGCCCTCGTGGACTGGGACTTCGACCACCCCACCCAGGCCTGACCGCCGAGGGTGTCCGTCGATGGGCCCCGCCGGTCAGCGGGGACGGATACACCGCGGGGTGGATGACACCCGTACGCCGCTGTGGAGACGATGGATCGTCAGTTCGCGTGTCGCGCGGGGTGACGTTCACCCGATCGGAGCCCCATGTCGCCGACCGCCGTCGTCTCGCCCCCGCCCGCGCGGGATGCCCCACCGAACCACACGGTCTCGGTGCCTCCCGCCTCCGCGGGGCCGTGGCGGATCCTCGGTCGGTTCCTCCCGCCGAACGCCACCCTTGCACTCGCCGGGGTGATCGCCCTTGTCAGCATCCTCCAGGTGCGTCGGAGCGTTTCGTTCGGTGACGGCCCGTTCGACGTGCGCGAGATCGCGCGGAGTCTCTTCACGGTCGAGGACCTCGCGCTGCTGCCGGTCGTCCTCATCGCGGTCCTGGTGGTCGGTGTGTTCGCGGAGCGCGCGATGGGACCGCGTCGGATGCTCCTCGCCTTCCTCGGTGGCGGGCTGGCGACGTCGGTCGTCGGGGTGGCGGTCGGGGTCGTCGAGGGGGCATTCCTGGCGGGCCTCCCGCTGAACGACGAGCCGTTCACGGGAGCGCCGCCGGTCGCCGCGCTCCTCGTGGTGGCGATGACCGCGAGCTGCTTCCTGGGGGCGCTGTGGCGACGACGCGTGCGCTGGGCGAGCACCTTCCTGGCGGTGACGCTGTTCCTGTACTCCGCTTCCGCCAACGACCTGTACGCGCTCATCGCGCTGCCCGTCGGACTCGGTCTCGGCACGTTCCTCGGCGGACGGCGGGCGACGCTGCGCGTGCAGCGCAGTTCCCACCACGAGACGCGTGTCCTCCTGGCCGCACTGACGGCTGTCACCGCCGTGGGGCCGGTCGTGGCGACCCTGTGGGGGAGCGGCTCCGGGCTGCTCTCGATTTACGGCTGGCTCTCGTGGGATCCGCTCACCGTCGTGGATGGGCGCGTGTGCGTCCCCGGGGCCGCCGCCCTGGTCGCCTGCCCGGCGGGCGGCTGGTCGACCGGTGAGCTCCAGCCCCACGCGGGCTGGATCGCCGTCCTGCCGTTGGCGGTGCTCCTGGTCGCGTCCTGGGGCATCCTGCGCGGACGCCGCGGCGCCTTGGGCATCGCGATCGCGGTCAATCTGCTCGTCTTCGCGGGGATGGCCTACGTCTTCGCCGCCGCCGAGCCCGCCACCATCGCCGCCCTGGCCGTCGCGCGCGATGCGGACGACGCCTCGTACGGGTGGCAGACCCTCGTCGGGGCGGTGGTGGGGGCGTTGGTTCCCTTGGCGGTCGCGATCACGCTGTTCGTCTTCCGGCACGCCGCGCGGATCGGGTCGGCGGGTGGGGCCCGTGCGCTCTTCCTCGGCACCGTGGGTCTCGCGGCGTTCGGGGCCTCGGTGACGGCGTTCGTGGGGACCATCGCGCTCTCGAACCACTTCGCGCCCGAGCCGGGGCCGTCGGCGGTGGCGCAGGGACTCGCCCTGCGCCTGCTCCCGCCATCGCTGCTGCCGGCTGAGTCGGTGGCGTACGTGCCTCAGACGGGGTGGGCGCAAGCGGTGTGGTACGCGCCGTCGGCGGTCTTCTGGGTGGTGTGTGTGATCGCCTCGATCCGCTTCGTCCTGAGCCCCGGGTCGGTGGAGCGCTCAGGGGACGGCACCCGCGCCCGTGCCGTGCTGGCACGGGGTGGCGGGGGCTCCCTGTCCTTCATGACCACGTGGCCGGGGAACACGTACTGGTTCGCCCCGGACGCAGACGCGGCCATCGCCTACCGCGTGCGCGGGCGCATCGCCGTCACCCTCGGCGGGGCGTTCGGGCGCGACCGTGCTCGCCCCGACGTCGCTCGGGCCTTCGTCGATTTCTGCGGCGAACGCGGCTGGACGCCGGTGTTCTACAGCGTCGACGATGCCGAGAGTGCGTCCCTCGAGCCGCTCGGCTGGAGCAGGACGCGGGTCGCCGAAGAGGCCCGACTGGATCCGCTGACGTGGACGCCCGCCGGGAAGAAGCGCCAGGACGTGCGCACCGCGACCAACCGCGCGGAACGCGAGGGCCTGCGCGCGGAGTGGACCTCGTGGGCGGAGCTGTCGTTCCGCGACCGCGCGCAGATCCGCGAGATCTCCGAGGCCTGGGTCGCCGACAAGACGATCCCCGAGATGGAGTTCACCCTCGGGGGCGTCGATCAGATGGCGGACCCCGAGGTGCGCATGATGATCGCGCGGGACGCACGCGGCCATGTGGTCGCCGTGACCAGTTGGATCCCGGTGTACGCGGCATCCGGTGTCCAGGGGTATGCGCTGGATGTCATGCGTCGCCGCCACGACGCGATGAACGGCGTGATGGAATTCGTCATCGGGGCCGTCGTCGAGCGGCTGCGGGCCGAAGGATGCCGCGTCCTGAGCCTCTCCGGTTCGCCCCTGGCCTTCCATCACGAGGACCCGGATGTCGATCTCGACGGGGTCGAACGCTTCCTTCGGCAGTTGAGCGCGCTGCTGGAACCGGCATACGGCTTCCGATCCCTGGCGAACTTCAAGAAGAAGTTCCAGCCCGAGTTCACCCCGATGTGGATGATCTACCC
>NZ_CAKKMM010000165.1:0-8232 GCF_918698205.1 Microbacterium sp. Bi128
CCGCCGCCGACACGCTCAAGAACGTCGGCCTCGCCGTGACGCTGCCCACCGGCGAACGCCAGATCGTCGTCATCGGCCTCCCCGGAGACCGCGGTGTGGACCTCAAGCGCGTCGAGGCGAACATCGGGTCCTTCCTGCCGATTGCCGGCGAGATCACGCTCGAAGCCGCCAATGAGGACGACCTCAAGAAGCAGCCCCTGATCGTCAAGGGCTACCTCGGCCCCGGCATGTCCCTGGACGCGCCGCTGCTGGGCAGCGAGGGCGCCGCAAAGCTGCTCTACCTCCTGGATCCCCGGGTCGTCAGCGGCTCTGCCTGGGTCACCGGCGCCAACGAGGCCGGCAAGCACGTCTTCGGCCTCGTCGCCGGACGCGACTTCGGCTGGGACGGAGTCATCGAGTGCACCGAGGTGCGCGCCGGCGACGAGGCTCCCGACGGTTCCGGTCCCCTCGAAACCGCCCGCGGCATCGAAATGGGCCACATCTTCCAGCTGGGCCGGAAGTACGCCGCCGCCCTGGACCTGAAAGTCCTGGACCAGAACGGCAAGCAGGTGGTGGTGACCATGGGCTCCTACGGCGTCGGCGTCACCCGCGCCGTGGCGGCCCTGGCAGAGTCCAACCACGACGACCGGGGCCTGGTCTGGCCGCGCGCCGTCGCTCCCGCCGACGTCCACGTTGTGGCCGTGGGCCGCGGCGAGGAGATCTTCGCCGCCGCCGAAAAACTGTCCCTGGAGCTCGAGGCTGCCGGCCTGGACGTCATCTATGACGACCGCCCCAAGGTTTCCCCCGGCGTGAAGTTCGGCGACGCCGAACTCGTCGGCGTCCCCACCATCCTCGCCGTCGGGCGCGGACTCGTGGACGGCGTCGTGGAGATCAAGGACCGCCGCAGCGGCAGTGCCGAGAATGTAGCCGTTGACAAGGCTGTTGACTACGTGGTCAACGCCGTGCGCAACAGCTGATGCCGCGCCGTCCCGGGCCGTACTAGGCAATGGTCTCCGGACTCGAATCGATCCAGCTCGGAACTGTCATCCTGATCGTCGTGGCCGGCCTGGCGGCCGGATGGGTCGACGCCGTCGTCGGCGGCGGCGGGCTCATCCAGCTCCCGGCGATGCTCCTGGTGCCGGGCATCAGCCCGGTCCAGGCACTGGCGACCAACAAGATGGGGTCCATCTTCGGCACCAGCACCAGCGCGGCCACGTACTACCGCCGCGTCCGGCCCGATCTGCGCACCGCCCTGCCCATGGCAGCGATCGCGCTGGCGGGCAGCTACGGCGGTGCGGCGCTGGCCGCCAACCTGCCGGCCAGCGTGTTCAAGCCGATCATCGTGCTGGCGCTGATCGCCGTCGCGCTCTTCACCGCCTTCCAGCCCGGCATCGGTGAGCTGACCAAGCTGCGCCACGAGGGGCACCGGCACTACGTGGTGGCCTGCCTGATCGGCGGCGTGATCGGCTTCTACGACGGCCTGATCGGTCCCGGCACCGGTTCGTTCCTGATCATCGCCCTCGTCTCGGCCATGGGCTACGCCTTCCTGGAGGCCAGCGCCAAGGCCAAGATCGTGAACGTGGCCACCAACGCCGGCGCCCTGCTGTTCTTTGTTCCGCACGGCGCCGTGCTGTGGGGGCTCGGGCTGCTGCTGGGCATGGCGAACATGGCCGGCGGCTACCTCGGTGCCCGGACTGCGGTCCGGCAGGGGAGCAAGTTCATCCGGATCGTGTTCCTGGTGGTGGTGGGCGCGCTGATCATCAAGCTCGGTTCCGACGTCTGGCAGGACAACCTGTCCTAAGCCGCCTGGTTCCGCGGCAACTCGCATGGGACTCCCGGTCCGCTGGCCCCGGGCGTAGCATGCAGCTATGTCAGCAGGTGAGGAACGCTACCGGGATGCCCTCGAGGCCGCGGCCGGACACGCACGCCGGTGGCTTGAGAGCCAGGGAACACGCCGAATCGGGCCGCAGGTCACGGCGGCCGAGCTGGCGGCCGACTTCGGCGGACCGCTGCCCAAAGAGGGCATGCCGGCGGCGGAAGTGGTGGACTATCTTGCGGCCAAGGCCGAACCCGGGCTGATGGCCATGCCGTCCGGGCGGTTCTTCGGCTGGGTCATCGGCGGCACGCTGCCGGCGGCGCTGGCGGCCGACTGGCTGCTCAGCGCCTGGGACCAAAACGCGGGGCTGCGCTTCGCCACTCCCGCCACCGCCGAGATCGAGGAAGCCGCCGGCAAATGGATCCTTGAGCTGCTGGGTCTGCCCGGGGAGTCCGACGTCGGCTTCGCCACCGGCGCCACCATGGCCAACTTCACCGGCCTCGCCGCCGCCCGCTGGCGGCTCATGGCCGACGCCGGCTGGGACCTCGACGGCGACGGCCTCGCCGGTGCGCCCCGGATCCGCTGCTTTGCGGGGCAGGAACGGCACGACACCATCGACCTCGGCCTGCGCTACCTGGGCCTGGGACGTCCCACCGTGCTGCCGTCCCACCGCCAGAGGCGCATCATCCCGGCCGAGCTGGATTGCGCCCTGGACCTTGCGCTCCGTGCGGGGGAGGACAGCCGCCCGGTCCCGGCCCTGGTGTGCCTGCAGGCCGGCAACCTGCATTCGGGCGCCTTCGACCCCTTCGCCGAGGCCATCGCCGTCGCGAAGGCGCACGGCGCCTGGGTGCACGTGGACGGGGCTTTCGGACTCTGGGCGGCCGCCGTGCCCGAGTTGTCCGCCCTGACCGCGGGACTCGGGCTGGCCGATTCGTGGGGGACGGATGCGCACAAGACCCTCAACGTCCCGTACGACTGCGGGATCGTGATCGTGCGCGACGCCCAGGCCCTGCGGTCGGCGATGGGGCTGCACACCAGCTACCTGATCCAGGCCGCGGACGGTGCCGGGGACCCGTTCGAGTCCGTGCCTGAGCTCTCCCGCCGCGCGCGGGGCGTCCCGGTGTGGGCGGCGCTGAAATCCCTGGGCCGCGACGGCGTCGCCAGCCAGGTCCGCACGCTCGTGCAGCGGGCCGCGCAGTTGGCCGAGCGGCTCGGGGCGCTGGACGGTGTCGAGGTGCTCAACGACGTCGACTACACCCAGGTGTCCCTGGCGTTCGGCGACGACGCTGTGACCCGCGCCGTGACGGAGACGATCATGGCTGATGGCCGGGTCTGGATGTCCGGGTCACGCTGGCAGGACCGCGATATCCTGCGGATCTCGGTGAGCAACTGGAGCACGGACGACGCCGACGTCAGAGTCGCCGTCGACGCCGTCCGCGACGCCTTGGCGGCCGTGCGGGGCTGACGGCGGGGGTTAGCGAGTTACGCGTGCGCGGAGATGCGGACCGCGGTCACCTTGTATTCAGGGCACCCCGTTACCTCGTCCTCCACGGCAGAGGTGAGGCTGTTGACTGTTGCGTCGGGGAAATGGAAGCCCGCGAACACCTGACCGGGTTCCACATCGTCCGTGATCCTGAGCCGCAGGACCGCCATTCCATGCCGGCTGTCCAGCCGGACAGTATCGCCGTCATTCAGTCCCAGCGCCGCCGCGTCCCCGGGCTCGACGTCGATCGTTTCGTCGGGGAGCAGGACCAGGTTGTCGGTCCGGCGGGTCATGCTGCCGGAGTTGTAATGCTCCGCCCTGCGCCCGGTGACGAGCAGGTACGGATAGGCCGCGTCGCACTGCTCGCCCGGCGGCAGGTACGGCCGCGCGGCCAGGTGTGCCAGACCGTCCGGGGTGGCGAACCGGTCCTGATAGAGCCGTGGTGTTCCGGGGGAAGTGGCGGACCCGCACGGCCAATGCAGCGGGCCGTCCCGGTCCAGGCGTGCGTGGGATATTCCGCCGAACAGCGGCGCCAGGCTGGCGCACTCCGCCATGGCCTCCTCCGGTGTGGGGCATCCAAGGTCCGCCCCCATGCGGGCCGCGACGGCGTGCAGCACCGCGAAGTCTGTACGGACGCCGGCCGGGGGCGCCACGGCGGCCCTGACCCGCTGGAAGCGCCGGTCGAAGTTGACGAACGTGCCGTCCTTCTCGAGCCAGGCGGACACGGGAAAGACCACGTCCGCTGCGGCGGCGGTGGGGGAGAGGAACAGATCGTTGCAGATCACCAGCGGGCAGGCAGCCAGGGCCGCCCGCACCGAAGCGCTGTCAGGATCGGTGGCGAGCACGTCCTCCCCGATCACCCACAGCGCCTGCAACGCCCCGTCCCGGGCGGCCGCGAACATCTGCGGGATCCGAAGCCCTGGCCGCGACGGCACATCGGCCCGCCAGGCCTCGGCGCAGCGGGTCCGCGCTGCCGGGTCCAAGACCTTCTGGTAGCCGGGCAGCAGGTCAGGCAGAGCCCCCATGTCAGACGCACCCTGGACGTTGTTTTGCCCGCGCAGCGGGTTCACCCCACCGCCGGCACCCGGCCCGACGGCACCGCGCAGGAGTGCCAGGTTGGACAGGGTCCGGACACCGTCCGTGCCGTGCCGGTGTTCGGTCACGCCGAGTCCGTAGAAGATTGCCGGGACCAGCGCCTGACCGTACATCACGGCGGCGCGCACGAGGTCGTGCGCCGGGACACCGGAGATTTCGGCTACGCGTTCCGGCGGGTAGTCCTCGAGCAACCCGAGCAGCTCGTCATAGCCGTTGGTGTGGGAATCAAGGAAGGCGGAGTCCACGAGCCCCTCGCGGACCAGGACGTGGGCCAGGCCGTTGAACACGGCCACGTTGGTTCCCGGCCGGGGCCGCAGGTGGACGTCGGCGTGCCGGGCCAGGTACGTGCGCCGGGGATCCACCACCACCAGGCGGGCGCCGTCCATGACCCGCTGGAAGATCCGTGAACCGACAACGGGGTGCGCCGCCGTCGGATTCGCGCCAACCAGGAGGATCACGTCGCACCGGTCGAGGTCATCAAATGCATTCGTGCCGCCGCCCAGGCCAAACGTCGCGGCCAGGCCGGCCGCCGAGGGGGCGTGACAGAGCCGGGCGCAGTTGTCCACGTTGTTTGTCCCCATGACGGCCCGGGCGAATTTCTGGGCCAGATAGTTCTCCTCGTTGGTGGCCCGGGCCGAGGAGATGACGGCGAATCCGCCCGGGTCCGCGTCCCGGATCCCGGCAAGCCTGGCGGCCACGTAACCCGTTGCGGCCTCCCACGACGCGGGCGCCAGGGTTCCGTTCCTGCGGATCAGCGGGGTTGTCAGACGGTCTGTTGAACCCAGGAACCCGTGGGCGAACCGTCCCTTGACACACGCGTGGCCGCGATTCACTGAGCCCTCACCGGCGGGCCGGACGGTCATGATCACGTTGTCACGGGTGGAGACCTCCAGGCTGCAGCCGACGCCACAATACCCGCAGGTGGTCCGGGTCTGCCGTTCGATCGGCAGCAGGTTGAGCAGCCCGGGCTCGGACAGGGCGCCGGTGGGACACGTATCCACGCACGCCCCGCACGAGACACAGTCGGACTCCGCCCAGGGACCACCGGTGCCCGGCGCCACCACCGTGCCGGCTCCGCGGCCCGTGAGGGTCAGGGCGAACGTGCCCTGGATCTCCGCGCAGGCGCGGACACACCGCCCGCAGGCAATACAGAGATCGCGGTCAAGCTTGACGTACGGGTGGGAGTGGTCAAGTCCGCGCTCCGGCGGCGTGACGGCACCAGACGGGGCAGTCACCCCGTAGTCGGCGCATTGCCGGGCCAGTTCGCTGCGGTCGGCCGGGACGTCCAGCGCCCGCGTCGGCAGCCCCGCGACGATGGCCCGCAGGGCATCCCGCCGCAACGCCCGGGACGCCTCGACGGCGACGCGCAATCCGTCCTCCGCCGGGGTGCTGCAGGCGGCGGCCGGGCCCCGGCCGGTGATGTCGACCAGGCACGTACGGCACGAGGCCACGGTGGTGAGCCGGTCATCGTGGCACAACGTCGGGAGGGCCAGGCCGGCCGCCCGCACAGCATCGAGCAGCGTGGCTCCGGCCGCGACCTCGACCAGTCGGCCGTCGACAACGAGTTTCACGACGGCCATCCGTCCAGGCCGTAGACGCGGGCGAGGCTTAACACCGCGGACGGCACCCGGCGGCCGAAAGCGCACAGGCTGCCCGCCGCCATCGTGCGCAGCACCTCGCCGCGTTCCCGGCGGATACCCGGCCCGTCAGGCCGCTCCGACAGGGCCCGGCCGCGCCATGTCCCCACCCGGCAGGGCGAGCACTGCCCGCAGCTCTCCGCCGCCGCAAAGTCCCACAGGTTCCGCAGCACCTGCTCGCCCGAAAGCCTGTCATCGAAGGCGACGATCCCTGCGTGGCCGAGGGCCGCTCCCCGGCTGGTGAGGGCGGCATCGCTCAGGGGCACATCCAGGTCGGCCGGGCCGAGGAAGCCGCCCAGGGGGCCGCCGATTTGCAGTGCACGCATCGCTGCCCCGTCCCGAAGCCCGCCGCCGAGATCTTCCACGATCCGCCGGACCGGCGTGCCGATCTCCACCTCGTAGGCGCCGGGCCGGAGAAACCGTTCGGACAGGCAGGCGACCACCGTGCCGGCCTCGTCCGCGGTCCCCATCGCCGCGTATGCGGCTCCGCCGTGCTGCACTATCCACGGCACCGCACTGAGTGTTTCCACGTTGTTGACTACGGTGGGCCGTCCGTGGAGCCCCCGTGCCGTGGGAAACGGCGGGCGGGGCCGCACGACGCCGCGCAGGCCTTCGAGCCCGTTCAACAGGGCCGTTTCCTCGCCGGAGACATACGACCCCGCGCCAACAGCTACGTGGATCTCCAGGCTGAATCCGCTGCCTCCCGCGTCCGGGCCGAGGTGCCCGGCAGCGCGTGCCTCGAGCAGCGCTTCCTTCAGGCGGGCGACGGCGTGGGGATACTCTGAGCGGACAAACACGACGCCGGTTTCCGCGCGGACAGCGAAGCAGGCCAGGGCGAGGCCTTCGAGCACCCGGTGCGGGTCCTGTTCCATGAGCAAGCGGTCCGCAAAGGAACCGGGGTCGCCCTCATCACCGTTGGCCACAACCACCCGCGGTGAAGGGTGTTCCAGTGCGGCCCGCCATTTGGCGGCGACGCGGAAGCCGGCTCCGCCCCGTCCCTTCAGACGGGCGGATTCGACCTGGCTGAGGACATCTTCAGGTGTTCCTGCGGCGACGACGCCGGGCCAGGCCGACCATGGCGTCGAGGCTCCCAGCAGCCCGGCGGTCACCACAGCGTACGCACTGTCACAGGACACCGGGATGGGCGGCGCCTTCCGCGGTGACGACCCCTGCAATTGGGCCGCCAGGTCGGGCCCCGCACACGCGTCCTCGCCGTCGAGGGCTGCCGGTCCGCCGAAGCAGTAGCCCAGGCAGCGCACTTCCTGGAGCGATACGGCGCCGTCCGCGCTTCGGCTCCCCGCCTCCACTCCCAGCGCGGCTTCCACTTCCGCCATGTGCCTGCCGCCGGACGCCGCGAAGCAGGCGGCTGCACCGCATGCCCGGATGTGCCGGGTTCCGTGCGGCGCGGAGAAGTCGGCGAAAAACGATGCCGGTCCCTCGGCCGCTGCGGCGGGCAAGCCGAGCGCACGGGCGATCTCGGCCGGGGAGGTAACGGAGCCGCGGAGCATACTCTTGATCTCCACGATGGGCCGCTCGAAGCGGGCGGCATACCGGAGGAAAGGATCGTCATTGTCCCGACCCTCCTGCCCGGCAGGTTCGGCGGCTGAGCGCCCGCCACGGGGTTCGTGCATGTGTCCAGCCTTCTCCCCGGCACCCCCGGTCGGGGAAGAGCCAAAAGTCCCCGGATCGCCAAGTGCTGAAGGAGCCGGCTGCGGCTAGTGCTGGTCCGCCGCCCAGTGGGCCATGTCCTGGCCCGGATCGGGCAGCTCCTGCGGGGCGGGCAGGCCGGGAAGCGTCCGGCCCGCCAGCGTGCTCGCCACCCACAGCGATCGGGCCAGATCGCCGTCATAGTGGCGCTGCGAGGCATACCAAAGGGCGTTCTCCACCTCGCGCGCCAGGCTCCACTGCCGGGCGGCCTCGGCGTCGAGCCCGGCTGCGGCACTGAAATCCCCGCACCGCGCGAGCAGGGCCCGTCCGGGATCCTGCTGCGGCAGTTCCCGGAGCCTGTTCCACAGCACCGGGGCCACCGCGAACTCCGCCTCCCCGATCATGGGCTGGGGATCAATCGCAGCGTACTCCGGCGGCGGTGTTTCCTTCCGGGTTGCCGGCTCCGGGACGCCGGGCCGCGCCAGGATGTTCAGGTAGTGAAGGTCCGCGTGGACCAGGACGTCTTTGCCGGACCGCCGGCCGACGGCGCCGCGGGTCTGGCAGACCTCCAGCGC
>NZ_CAKKMM010000166.1:0-8216 GCF_918698205.1 Microbacterium sp. Bi128
GCGGCAAGACGACACTCCGGAACCTGCTGCGCCGCTTCCTCGACGCGACGGCCGGAGAGATCGGCATCGGCGGGGAGAACGTGCGGGCGATGCCCCTGGACGACCTGCGCGGCCTGATCGCAATAGTCCCGCAGCAGTCCTACCTGTTCGCGGACACGGTCGCGGGGAACCTCCGGTTCGGGGCGCCCGCCGCGAGCGAGCCCGAAATATGGCAGGCGCTTGAAGCTGCCCAGGCCGCCGACTTTGTCCGCGCCCTGCCGCTCGGGCTCGACACGCCCGTAAGCCAGGGCGGCACCAACTTCTCCGGCGGCGAACGGCAGCGCCTGTGCATCGCGCGGGCCCTGCTCAAGCGGGCCCCCGCCTACCTCTTCGACGACAGTTTCTCGGCTCTGGACTACGGCACCGACATCAGGCTCCGGGCGGCGATCGAGCCGCTGCTGCGCTCGGCGACCGTGCTGATCGTGGCCGAGCGGGTGTCAACAATCGTGGACGCCGGGCTGATCCTCGTCCTGGAGGGCGGCCGGGTGGTCGCGCAGGGCACGCACAGCGAACTCATGGAGTCCTCGCCCAGCTACCAGGAAATTGCCGCGTCCCAGCTGGTGCTGGAGGAAGCCCCGTGAGCCGCGCGCGGGCACACCGCGCCGGGACCGTTGCGGGACCCGGCGTGCCGGAGCGCATCAAATGGCACACCGCCGCCCGGCTGCTTGGCCTGCTGTTGCCGCTGAAGTGGCGGATGGCCGGCGTCATCGCCGCGACCTGCGCGTTCGTGACACTCAACGTGGCGGCGCCCAAGGTGCTGGGCGACGCCACCGACGTCGTCGTCGACGGCTTCCTGGGCGGCTCCCTCGACGAGCAACAGCTGGCCGGGCGGCTACTGGCCGTTTCGGCCATGTACGTCGGGGCGTCGCTGTTCAGCTGGATCCAGGGCAGCCTGACCGCCACCGCGGTGCAGCGCCTCAGCTACGGCCTCCGCGGCTCCGTGGAACAAAAACTCCATGTGCTGCCGTCCAGCCATTTCGAGGAGCAGCGCCGCGGCGACGTGCTCAGCCGGGCCACGAACGACGTCGACAATATCTCCCAGGCGCTCAACCAGCTCCTCAACCAGCTGATCATGGCCGTCCTGATGCTCTCGGCCGCTCTCGCCATGATGCTGTGGCTCTCGCCGCTGCTGGCGCTGATCGCGATCCTCTCGGTGCCCGTGTCCACGATGATCACCGTGCTCGTGGCCCGGCACTCCCAGGCGCACTTCAAGGAGCAGTGGAGCAGCACGGGGGCGCTGACTGCCCAACTCGAAGAGTTCTTCACCGGGCATGAAGTGGTCAAGGCCTTCGGCCGGCAGGAAGAGTCGGCGGCGAGCTTCCGGGAGCGCAACGAGAAGCTCACCCGATCGAGCACCCGCGCCCAGTATTTGTCCGGCATCGTGCAGCCGCTGCTGGTGTTTGTCGCCAACCTCAACTACATCGCAATTGCTGTTGTGGGGGCGCTGCAGGTCACCGCGGGGCTCTTGACGATCGGCGGCATCCAGGCCTTTGTCCAGTTCTCCCGTCTCTTTAGCCAGCCGGTGAGCCAGATCGGCGGCATGCTGACTCTCGTGCAGTCCTGCCTGGCCTCGGCGGAGCGTGTGTTTGAGCTGCTGGACGCCCCGGAGATCCCTGCGGACAGCGCCGTGCCGGCCGTTTCGGCGAACGGCGCCGGCAAGCTGCAAGGCTTCACGGCCGCGCGAAAGCTCCATGTCCCGCGCAAATCCTCCAACGGACGCAAAGCCCCTGCCCCGGGCACGCCCGGCGACCTGCTGGATCCCAGCGCAGTGGCGGGCCGGGTCACGTTCGAGCACGTCAGCTTCAGCTACAGCCCCGGCACCCCCGTGGTGAAGGACCTCTCCTTCACGGTGGACCCGGGACAGACCGTGGCGATCGTGGGACACACCGGTGCCGGCAAGACCACCGTGGTCAACCTCCTGATGCGCTTCTACGAACTCGACTCCGGCCGGATCCTGGTGGACTCCACGGACATCGCCACCATCCCGCGGGACGAGCTGCGGCGCGCCTTCGGAATCGTCCTGCAGGATGCCTGGCTGTTTACCGGCAGCATCCGGGAGAACATCGAATACGGCCGGCCCGGCGCCGCCGAAGCCGATATCGTCGCGGCGGCCCGCGCCAGCCACGTGGACCAGTTTGTCCGGTCCCTGCCGGCCGGCTACGCCACGATGCTCGGCAACGACGGCGATTCCCTGAGCCGGGGCCAGCGCCAGCTCGTCTCGATCGCACGGGCGCAGCTCGCCGGGCGCAGCATCATGGTGCTGGACGAGGCGACGAGCTCCGTCGACAGCCGCACTGAGGTGCAGATCCGGCATGCCATGGAGCAGCTGCGGGCCGGTCACACGAGCTTCGTGATCGCGCACCGTTTGTCCACGGTCCGGGACGCTGATCTAATTCTCGTCATGGACCACGGACGAATCGTTGAACACGGCACCCACCAGCAGCTGGTGGCCCGGCAGGGGCTCTACAAGGATTTGTACGAGGCCCAGTTCGCCGGCCGCGAACAGGTCCCGGCCGTCCAGGAGGCCGAACAGTGAGCCCCGCGGACGCCGTGGGGGAGCGTTTTCCCGGATCCTGGCGGACCAATCCGGCCAGCTCCGTCCCGCTCTTCGAACAGCTGCGGCTCTTCGTGATCGAGCGCGCCGACAACGGCACACTCGCGCCGGGCACCAGGCTTCCGGCCGTGCGGAGCCTCGCCGGCGAACTGGGCGTGGCCCCGCACACCGTGGCGCGGGCCTACAAGGAACTCGAACTGGCCGGACTGGTCGAAACCCGGCGGCGCAACGGCACGGTGGTCGCCGGCAGCCAGCCGATCCTGACCCCGCCCGCACCTCCGCCGGGCACGGTCCCGGTGGAGGTGATCGCCGCCGTCGACCGCTGCATTGCGGAAGGCCGCACTGCCGGGCTCGACGACGCGGCACTGCTGGCGATCCTGCGGGCGAGGCAGGGAGGGTCACACAAATAAGGAGAGCCGGCGAGTTCTCAGTAGACTGGAACGGTGAGCATCCCTACGCCCTATGAAGACCTCCTGCGCGACGTCCTCGAGCACGGCACGCACAAATCGGACCGCACCGGTACCGGCACCCTGAGCGTTTTTGGCCGCCAGCTCCGCTTTGACTTGAGCACGAGCTTCCCGCTGATCACCACCAAGCGGGTGCATTTCAAGTCCGTGGCGGTGGAGCTGCTTTGGTTCCTCCGCGGCGACACGAACGTCAAATGGATGCAGGACCAGGGCGTCACCATCTGGGACGAATGGGCCGACGCCGACGGCGAACTCGGTCCCGTTTACGGGGTCCAGTGGCGTTCCTGGCCCACGCCCGACGGCGGGCACATCGACCAGATCGCCGAGCTCATCGAGAACCTGAAGTCCAACCCGGATTCGCGCCGGCACATCGTCTCGGCCTGGAACGTCTCCGAACTCAAGGACATGGCCCTGCCCCCGTGCCACGCGTTCTTCCAGTTCTACGTGGCGGACGGCAAGCTTTCGTGCCAGCTGTACCAGCGGTCGGCGGACACCTTCCTGGGCGTGCCCTTCAACATCGCGTCCTACGCCCTGCTGACACGCATGATCGCGCAGCAGACCGGCCTGGAACCGGGCGAATTCGTCTGGACCGGCGGGGATGTCCACATCTACGACAACCACATGGACCAGGTCCTCAAGCAGCTCGCCCGCGAGCCCTACGACTACCCCCAGCTGAACATCACCCGAAAGCCGGACTCCATCTTCGACTACACCCTCGAGGACTTCGAGGTGGTCGGCTACCAGCACCACCCGACGATTAAGGCCCCGATAGCCGTATGAGCAACGACAACACCGCGGGCGTGCAGCCCGGCGATTTCACGGAACAACTTCGAGCGTCCACCACTGGCCTCGGGCTCGTCTGGGCCCAGACCAGCACCGGGGTGATCGGCAAGGCCGGTGACATGCCGTGGCACCTGCCCGAGGACATGTCGCACTTCAGCCGCCTCACCACCGGCCACACGGTCATCATGGGACGCAAGACCTGGGAATCATTCCCGGACAAGTACCGCCCCCTGCCCGGCCGGACGAACATCGTCATCACCCGCCAGGCCACCTGGCAGGACACCCCGGGCGCGGAAGGCGCCGTCGCCGTCGCGTCGCTCGATGACGCCTTGCTTGAATCCCAGTTCGTGGCCGGCCATGAGACCGTGTGGATCATCGGCGGCGGCGAAATCTTTGCCCAGTCCCTGGACCTTGCCGACGTCGCCGTCGTCACCACCATCGACACCAACGCCGAAGGGGACACCTTCGCTCCGGAACTCGGCTACGACTGGACCGTCTCGGCCAGCCTCCCGGCCAACGGCTGGCTGACCTCCGCCAACGGCACCCGCTACCGGATCACGCTGTGGCGCCGGACGGAGGCCAAGTAATGCTGAGGAAGCCCGAGACCCTCTTTGTCCTGGGGTACATGCTCCTGCCCCTGCTCGCACTGCTCTCCGCGGTCGTGGGATTGACCATGATCCTGGGCGGCAACAAGATCCTCGGGGCGATCGTGCTGGTGGTGGTGACCCAGGTCTTCACGTTCGGGGCGGTTTTCGCGCTGCGCCGGCGCAAGGCGGCGCTGCTCGAAGAGCCCCGCGGCGACTATAACGCGTGACGTAACCGACTGCGCCGGGCGGGCCGTGAAGTCTAAACTGGGCCCATGACTACAGCAGCTACCCCGTCCGTCGGCCTGGTTGGTTGGCGTGGCATGGTCGGTTCCGTCCTCATGCAGCGCATGCAGGATGAGGGCGACTTCGCCAACATCAACCCGGTCTTCTTCTCCACCTCGAACGCGGGCGGTGCCGCCCCGGCCCTGGCCGGCGCCGCTGCGGGCGCCGCCGGCAAGCTTGAGGACGCGTTCGACCTCGAGACCCTGGCGAAGCTGCCCATTATTGTCACCGCCCAGGGCGGGGACTACACCAAGCAGGTCCACGGCGAGCTCCGCAGCCGCGGCTGGGACGGCCTCTGGATCGATGCCGCCTCCACGCTGCGCATGAATGAGGATTCCATCATCGTGCTGGACCCCATCAACCGGGACGTCATCGACGCCGGCCTCTCCGGCGGGGTCAAGGACTACGTCGGCGGCAACTGCACCGTGTCCTGCATGCTGATGGGCCTGGGCGGGCTCTTCAAGAACGACCTGGTCGAATGGGGCACGTCCATGACGTACCAGGCGGCCTCCGGCGGCGGGGCACGCCACATGCGTGAACTGCTGAACCAGTTCGGCAGCCTCAACGCCGAGGTCAGCACCGAACTGGACGACCCGGCGTCGGCGATCCTCGAGATCGATCGCAAGGTCCTGGCACACCAGCGCGCCGGCATCGACGCCACACAGTTCGGCGTTCCGCTGGCCGGTTCGCTGATCCCCTGGATCGACGCGGACCTCGGCAACGGCCAGTCCAAGGAGGAATGGAAGGCCGGGGTGGAGACGAACAAGATCCTTGGCACCTCCGCCGCGAACCGCGTCGTCATGGACGGCCTGTGCATCCGGATCGGTGCGATGCGCTCCCACTCCCAGGCCCTGACACTGAAGCTGCGCGAGGACCTCCCGATCGCCGAGATCGAGAAGCTCGTGGACGCGGACAACCAGTGGGCCCGCGTGGTGCCAAACACCAAGGAAGCCTCAATGGCCGAGCTCACGCCCGTGGCGGCGTCCGGCACCCTGGACATTCCGGTGGGCCGGATCCGCAAGCTCGAGATGGGTCCGCAGTACATCAGCGCGTTCACGGTGGGCGACCAGCTGCTGTGGGGCGCCGCGGAGCCGCTGCGGCGCATGCTCCGCATCGCCACCGGAAACCTGTAGGAGCCCGTCCGGGACACCCTACAGGCATACGTTCAGACACCCCTTCAGGCACCTTTTCCGGCGCCTGTTCAGGCGCCAAGGAATCTGCGGTATTTCGCGGCCTGCAGCCCAAAAGACTTTTGGGCTGCAGGCCGCAGCCCGTTAACGACGTCGAAGGGTTCAGGCACGACGCCGGCTCCCCTGCGGCCCGGCGGCCCGGCCCAGGTGCCGATCACGCCGCCGCCGGCCACAATGGTCTTCTTGAACACGCCGTTGCCGCCGGGGACGATCTTGTCGGCGTGCTCCGGCGGCAGCACGAGGGACCGGTCCGCGTAGCCGAGCAGGAATTCATCGAACCCCGGCAGCGCCAGCACCGTGCGCTGACCGGGGACGCCGTCGTCGAGCAGCGCGGCTGTCTCTGCAGAGAGCCAATAGCTGGTCCCCTCAAACTCCAGTTCCGCCAGCTGGTCCGACACCCGGGCCAGGGCGGCCCGGGTTTCCGTCAGCGGAATGCCGGCCCACCAGGCAAAATCACGTTCCGTGGCGGGGCCGTGACTGCGAAGGTAGCGCAGCAGCCACTCGGCGATGCCGTCGGAACGGTCCAGGGTCCGCGACTCGGTGATCCAGTCGCCGAAGGCCACGACCAGCTGCTGGTTGCCGGCCAGCGGACCCTGCACCAGCAACCCCCGCTGGCACAGGATCCCGAGCAGATGGATGCCGCGCTGGCCCGCCGTGGACTGGCCCGCCCGCTCGAAGGCCTGGAACAGCTCCGCCCGGCTGGCAGCTCCTCCGGAGACCAGCTGCAGGGCAGTTGCCGCGGCGGCGTCGACGTCCGCGGCCGTGATCTCGAGCTCCCGGTGGCGCCGGGCCAGGGCCTGGATCAGCCGATCGGAGGTGATGGCCAGCATCCATTTCAAGTCCTCGGGCGCCAGCACGTGCAAGGTGCCGCGCATTGGCCAGGAACGGACGATCTCCGCCCGGTCCAGCGCCCCGCGTACGTCTTCGGCGCGGGAACCCGGCACGCGCTGGCCGACGGCCCAGAGCACGGCCTGCAGGTCCTGGGCCTGCATCGCAGTCATGCCGCGGACGGCGTCGGGGACGGACTGAAACCCCGGTCCCAGCAGTCCCTGGGCGGCGAGCCGCAGCCTGCCGATGATTCCGGGGCCAAGCCGGCGGACGCCCGTCACTGCTGCCATGGAACCATGGTAAGTCGCGTGTGCTGCCTGTCGGGTTGTTGCCCGGCTGTTCCCAGCCGCCATCCAGCAGGCTTCCCTACCCTTGAATCATGACTATGAGTGAGGTGTGGCCGCTGCTGCGGCCCCTGTGCCGGAAGCTGGCCCTGCTGGGCTGGGCGTCCAGCGCCGCCGGCATGGCTGCCGGGCTCGCCGTCGCCATCGCCAGCGGTACCCGGCTCTCGCCCATGATGAGCACCCTGCAGCTGGTCGCCGCCTCGTCCATGGCGGTGTCCGTGGCCAGCTTCGTCACGGCCGCGGCGTTGCAGCCGCGGGCACGGTCACGGTCTCAGTCACAGCCTCAGGCACGGGTACCGGCGGCTGTGAAGCACGGAAGCATCGCCCCGCAGGGCCGGGAGCTCCAGCTCGACTATGGCGGCGAATTTCCGGCCACCGTACAGGCCTTCCTGCTCGGCTCCCTGGCGTTCCTCGCCGGCGCCGTGGCGTTTGCGTGCGCCGGACTGGTGCTGCAAAGCGGGCCCAGCGTCCAGTCCGTGGCGTTCTGCCAGGTCTTCCTGCTCGGGGCCGCGGCCTCCGGTTTCACCTTCATGCTTTTCAGCAAGGTGGCACCCCGCCACACGGAACCGTAGCCGGGGCGCGGCGGCGCCCCGCCGGCGCTGCCCCGGCCTCGCCCGGGCAGCGGCCCTTTTCCCTGGGGCCGGACTTTACCTAAAGATCGACGCCGATCAGCAGCGGCTCCGGGTGCAGTTCAATGCCGAAACGTTCGACGACGCCGTGGCGGACCTCGCGCGCGACGGCCAGCATGTCCGCCGCGCTCGCCCCTCCCCGGTTGGTGATGGCAAGGGTGTGCTTGGTGGACAGCGAGGCCCGGCCGCCCGAGACGCTGTCCGGGTCCAAGCCGAAGCCCTTGGCGAACCCGGCCTGGTCGATCAGCCACGCCGCCGAGAGCTTGGTCAGCCCGTCCGCACCGGCGGGGTACCGCGGGGCCTCCTGCGGCAGCCGTGCCGCGACGTCCTCGGCCACGATCGGGTTCGTGAAAAAGGATCCCGTGGAGTAGGTGTCACGGTCGTCCGAGTCCCAGACCATGCCCTTGGACGCCCGGAGCCGCAGCACCTCGCGCCGGACGTCGGTGGAGTAGGCGCGCTGGCCCTGCTCGACGCCGAGCACCCGGGCGAGTTCGGCGTAGCGGACCGGGGCGC
>NZ_CAKKMM010000167.1:0-8177 GCF_918698205.1 Microbacterium sp. Bi128
CCCCGAGACCATGCGCGCCGTGGTCCTCGATGCCCCCGGCGACGCCGATGCCCTTCACGGTGCCATCGTCCCGGTCCCGGCTCCGATCATGAGCGAGGTGCTCGTGCGCATCGTCGCCGCCGGCATCAACCCGATCGACGCCAAGACCCGCGCCGGCCGCGGGGTTGCCGGGGCGATCACCGCGTGGCCCGCGACCCTCGGCTACGACTTCAGCGGCATCGTCGTCGCCGCCCCCTACGAATCGCACCCGTTCCCTCCCGGCACCGAGGTGTTCGGGATGACGCCGACCCCGCGCACCCCGGGCACGTACGCCGAATACGCGGTCGTCCCCTCGCTCTCGATCGCGCGCAAGCCGACGTCGCTGTCGCACGTCGAGGCCGCGGGCGTGCCCTTGGCCGCCCTGACCGCGTGGGGTGTCGTCGTCGAGACCGCGCTCGCCCACGAGGGCCAGCGGATCCTCATCCACGCCGGAAGCGGCGGCGTGGGGCACTTCGCCGTGCAGTTCGCCGCCTACTTCGGCGCGCACGTCATCGCGACGGGGTCGCCGCGCAACCTCGACTGGCTGCGTGAACTCGGCGCGGCCGAAGTCGTCGACCACACGACGGAGCGGTTCGAGGAGGTCGTCGCGCCCGTCGACGTGGTCGTCGACCTCGTCGGGAACGTCGCGGACGACACCGGAACGCGCTCGCTCGACGTCCTGCGCCCGGGCGGGCTGCTCATCGAAGTGCCCACCGGCGCGTGGCCCGAGTTCCGCGAAGCCGCGTCGGCGCGCGGCATCCGCTCGACCGCGTACAAGGTCGTCCCCGACGGGGGCGCCCTGGCCACGGTCGGACGTCTGCTGGACTCGGGCGCCGTGCGGGTGTTCGTCGACCGCGTCTTCGACCTGGACGAGGCCGCTTCCGCCCACCGCGAGCTGGAGAAGGGCCACACGCGCGGCAAGATCGTCCTGCGCGTCAGCGACGACTGACCCCGCCCGGCGAGAGGACCCGACGCCCTTCGGCCACGACCTCCTCGGCGACCTCGTCCAGCAGTGGCGAGGTCAGATTCCACTGCTGCCAGAACAGCGGCACGTCCACGGGGTCGCCGCCGAGCCGGACGAGCGCGCCCGTCCGCACCCCCTCCGTGGATTGGAAGCCGGGCAGCAGCCCCCACCCGAGCCCCAGCTCGATCGCCGTGGCGAAGTCCTGTGACGCGGGGACCCGGTGCCGCGGCGGCTCGCTCGCGGGAACGCCCCGACTGCTGAGCCAGCGGCTCTGCAGATCGTCGCGGCGGTCGAAGTCCACGACCGGCGCCGCCGACAGCGCCGCGGCGTCCACCCCGTCGGCGAACCAGCGCTCGGCGAAACCGGCCGCGGCCACCGCCTCGTACCGCAGGATGCCGAGCCCTCGCACACGGCATCCCGCCACGGGCACGTCGCGCGAGGTGACGGCGCCCATCACCGCGCCGGTCTCCAGAAGGCCCGCTGTGAAGTCCTGGTCGTCGCGATGCAGGTCGAACACCACGGGGCGTCGAGCCGCCACGCGGGCCAGCGGCGGCAGGAACCAGGTCGCCAGCGAGTCGGCGTTGACGGCGAGCGGGACGGATGCCACGGCTCCGCCCTCCGCGCCGATCGCGGTCAGGGCGTCGTGCTCGAGCAGGGCGAGTTGACGAGCCAGCCGCACGACGGCATCCCCGGCCGGAGTGGTGCGAACGGGCTTGGACCGGACGAGCACGACGCGACCGAGCTGGTCCTCGAGGGCACGCAGCCGCTGGCTGACGGCCGACGGGGTGATGTGGAGCCGCCGGGCCGCGGCATCGAGAGTGCCTTCGTCTACGACCGCGGCGAGGGTCCGGGCGAGGTCCAGCGGGATCGACATGAAGCGATGCTAATGCTCCGGCAGAATTCTGAACTGTACGTGATATCAGTGTGGGCCTAGCGTCGGACCGTGCTCTCCTCCCTCGCCGCCGGCTTCGGGCTGGGCCTGTCGCTCATCGTCGCCATCGGTGCCCAGAACCTCTTCGTCCTGCGCCAGGGGGTGCGACGCGAGCACGTGCTCGCGGTGGTGGCGGTCTGCGCGGTGTCCGACGCGGTGCTCATCGCCCTCGGCGTCTCGGGTATCGGCGCGATCGTGACCGCGGTGCCGTGGCTCCTGGACGTCGTGCGCTGGGCGGGAGCGGCGTTCCTCGTCGGATACGGCGTCCTCGCCGCGCGGCGCGCCCTGCGGCCGTCGGGCGAGGTGCTGCGGGTGGAGACGGCCCCTCCGGCGACGGCGGGCGCGGTGTCCACGACCGTGCGGACGCGCGCGGCGACGACGACCCGGATGGCGGCGGTGCTCACGTGCCTCGCCCTGACGTGGCTCAACCCGCACGTCTACCTCGACACGGTGTTCCTGCTCGGCTCCGTCGCCGCCACACACGGCGACGCGCGCGGCGTGTTCGGGGTGGGCGCGGCCGCCGCGAGCGTGGTGTGGTTCGCCGCGCTCGGCTTCGGCTCGAGATACCTGGGCCGGTGGCTGGACTCTCCCCGCGCCTGGCGCGTGCTGGACGCGGTGATCGCCCTGGTGATGTGGGCGCTGGCCTTCTCGCTCGTCCTGCCCGTGTTCACCGGCTGAGGGCACAATGGGCTCATGCGAACCGTCGAGATCACCGTCCACGGGCACGTGCAGGGCGTCGGGTTCCGGTGGGCGATGCGCGCCGAGGCGCAGAAGCGACACGTGACCGGTTGGGTCCGCAATCGGCGGGAGGGCGCCGTGCAGGCGCGGGTGAGCGGAACGCCGAACGACGTCGAGGGCATGGTCGCGTGGGCGCACCACGGCCCCCCGCTCGCACGCGTGGCGCGCGTCGACGAGGTCGAGGTCGACGGCGCGGAGGTCGTCAACGGGTTCGAGATCCTCGACTCCGTCTGAGCCGCGACACGATCAGTCCAACGGCCGCAGGATCCGGTCGAGGAACCGCCGTGTGCGCTCCTTCTCGGGGTTCGTGAACAGGGCCTCGGGCGCCCCCCGCTCGACGATGACACCCTCGTCGAAGAACAGGACCTCGTCGGCGACTTCGCGGGCGAAGGCCAGTTCGTGCGTGACGATGACCATGGTCCACCCCTCGTCGGCGAGCCCGCGGAGCACTTTGAGCACCTCGCCCACGAGCTCCGGATCCAGCGCGCTGGTCGGCTCGTCGAAGAGCAGCAGGTCGGGCTGCAGGGCCAGGGCGCGCACGATGCCCACGCGCTGCTGCTGCCCGCCCGAGAGCTCGAAGGGATAGGCATCCCGCTTCTCGGCCAGCCCCACGCGCTCCAGCAGCGCCTCGGCCCGGGCGATCGCCTCGGCCTTGGGGACACCGTGCGCGTGCACCGGCCCCTCGATCACGTTCTGGATCACCGTGAGGTGCGGGAAGAGGTTGTGGTGCTGGAACACCATCGCGGACCGGTCGCGCATCGCGGCGCGCTCGGTCTTCGACGCTCCCCCGGCGAGGTCGATCGACGGGCCGCCGTCGAACTCGACGCGACCCGCGTCGGCGGTCTCCAGGCCGTTCAGGCAGCGCAGCACCGTCGTCTTGCCCGACCCCGACGGGCCGATCAGGACGAGCACTTCGCCGCGGCCGACCTCGAGGTCGACGCCGTCCAGCACCCGGTTGACGCCGAAGCTCTTCTGCAGCCCGCTCACGCGCAGCAGCGGGGCCGAGACCGGCCCCGACGGCGGGGTGAGGGGATCGTCAGTGTGCGACATGGCGATCGAGTCTCCTCTCGAGGACGCCCTGACCCGCCGACAGCACGAGACAGAACAGCCAGTAGATCAGGGCCGCTTCGAGGTAGACCGCCATGAACTCGTACGAGAACGCGGCGATGTTCTGCGCCTGGCGGAACAGCTCGGTGACCAGGATGAGGGATGCCAGAGAGCTGTCCTTCACGAGCGAGATGAACGTGTTGGACAGCGGGGGCACGGACACGCGGGCCGCCTGCGGCAGGATGATGCGCGTCAGCGTCTTGACCGGCGACAGTCCGACGACGTGGGCCGCTTCCCACTGCCCGCGCGGCACCGACAGGATCGCGGCGCGGATCACTTCGGCGGCGTAGCCGCCGACGTTGAGCGAGAAGGCGATGACCGCCGCCGGGAACGGGTCGATGACGACACCGATCGCGGGCAGGCCGTAGAAGATCACGAACAGCTGCACCAGCAGCGGCGTCCCACGGATGACCGAGATGTAGAACCGCGCGATGCCGCGCAGAACGATGTTGCGGGACAGCCGCAAGAGCGCCATTCCGAGGGCGATCACGAGCCCGATGGCAAAGGACGCCAACGACAGGGGGATCGTCCCGCGCAACCCCGCCAGCACCATGGGCCAGAACGAGTCGATCAGCAGGGTCCAGATGTCGTTCACTCGGCCTCCTCTCCGTCGTGCACGCGGCACGCCCGCGCCCCCACGCTAAGCGCGGGGCGCGGGCGTGCGGCGGGGCTTTACTTCGTGACGTCGGCTCCGAAGTACTTCTGGCTGATCTCCGTCAGCGTGCCGTCGGCGCGGAGCTCCTCGAGAGCGCCGTCGATGGCATCCACCAGAGCCTGCTTGTCCTTCGTGGTGGCGAAGGCGCTGTCCGAGGTTTCGTCGGTCTCGGCGGCGATCTTCAGGCCGGTGGGGCTGTTCGTCTTCTCGTAGTCGAGGTAGGTCAGCTGGTCGTTGACGGTGGCGTCGACACGGCCCTGCTGGAGCAGGGCGACGGCCTGCGCCCAGCCCTCGACGGCCTCGACCTGCGCGCCGCTGTCGGTGGCCAGCTCATACCAGTTGCTCGTGAGCGACTGGGCCGTCGTCTTGCCCGACAGATCGGCGAAGCTCGAGATCAACGAGTCGCCCTCGGTGGTCACCACGACACCGCGCGACACGGTGTACGGCGCGCTGAAGAGGTACTTCTCCTGGCGCTCGGGGTTGATCGACACCTGGTTCGCGATGACGTCGAAGCGTCCGGCATCCAGGCCCGCGAAGATGGCATCCCACTGCGTCTCCTGGAAGCGGACCTTCAGGCCCAGTTTGTCGGCGACGGCCTGGGCGATCTCGACGTCGTAGCCGGTGAGCGCACCCGACTCGTCGTGGAACGAGAAGGGACGGTACGTGCCCTCGGTGGCCACGGTCAGCGTGCCGCCCGAGACGAGACCGAACTCGTCGCCCTGCTCGGCCGAACCGGACGTGGAGCCGCCGCTGCACGCGGTGAGCGTGAGAGCGAGGGCGCCGAGGGCGGCGGCGAGGACGGGAAGACGACGACGGGGCATAGCTGTTCCTTGCGTGTGATGCGGATGGTTCCGGGGCGGGGGCGCGATGCGCGCCCCCCAGCTGAACACGGCCGTCGGCGGCATCCTTCCCGGATGACGCTGTGTTGCACGTTCGTGCAGCGGCGCGCGCCCACGCGAAAGCCCCGCCGGCACGGGGCGCGACGGGGCTTTCGGCGACGAACGTCAGGCGATGGAGTTGACGTCCAGCGGGATGCCGGGACCGAAGGTGGTCGAGACGGCGCCCTTCTGGATGTAACGGCCCTTCGAGCTGGACGGCTTGAGGCGGACGATCTCCTCGAGCGCGGCCTTCAGGTTCTCGTCGAGCTGCTCGGCCGAGAACGAGGCCTTGCCGACGACGAAGTGCACGTTGGCGTGCTTGTCGACGCGGAACTCGATCTTTCCGCCCTTGATCTCCTCGACGGCCTTGGCCGGATTGGGGGTCACGGTGCCGGTCTTGGGGTTGGGCATGAGGCCACGGGGGCCCAGCACCTTACCCAGACGACCGACCTGGCCCATGAGCTCGGGCGTGGCGACGGCGGCGTCGAACGACGTGTAGCCGGCGGCGACCTTCTCGATGAGCTCGGTGCCGCCGACCTCGTCGGCACCGGCGGCGAGGGCCGCCTCGGCCGCGGGGCCGTTGGCGAAGACGATGACGCGAGCGGTCTTACCCGTGCCGTGGGGCAGGATGACCGTGCCGCGGACCATCTGGTCGGCCTTGCGGGGGTCGACCGAGAGCTTCAGCGCGACCTCGACGGTCGAGTCGAACTTCTTCGAGCCGGTCTCCTTGGCCAGGGCGACGGCCTCGGTGGGGGTGTAGAACGTGTCGGGCGCGACCTTCTCGGCGGCGGCCCGGTATGCCTTGGACTTGGTAGCCATGATTATCTCCCTCAGTCCTCGACCGTGATGCCCATGGAACGGGCGGTGCCGGCGATGATCTTGGCCGCGGCCTCGATGTCGTTCGCGTTCAGGTCGGGCTGCTTCGTGGTGGCGATCTCGCGAACCTGGTCCTTGGTGAGCTTGCCCACCTTGACCGTGTGCGGCGTCGCGGAACCCTTCTGCAGGCCGGCGGCCTTCTTGATGAGCTCGGCGGCCGGGGGCGTCTTCAGGATGAACGTGAAGCTGCGGTCCTCGTACACCGTGATCTCGACGGGGATCACGTTGCCGCGCTGCGACTCGGTCGCGGCGTTGTAGGCCTTGCAGAACTCCATGATGTTGACGCCGTGCTGACCGAGCGCGGGGCCGATCGGCGGCGCCGGGTTGGCGGCACCGGCGTTGATCTGGAGCTTGATCAGGCCGGTCACCTTCTTCTTGGGTGCCATATCCTCTTCCTCTCCTCGAGGGGATGCCGGCTGGCATCCTCTCTCCCGCACGTCCGGCCGTTCCGGACAGCGGTCGCGCCCGCGCAATGCACGAGCAACCTCCCCATCATACGCGACGCCACGGCATCCGCGCTCCCCCGGCCCGCGTCCCTCTTCGCGATAAACGCTGTTCCTTCTGAGACACGGCGCGAGGCAGCGTGTCTCAGAAGGATCGGCGTTTATGGGGAGGGCGCGCCACGGTGTCGCGCTCGGCTATCCACAGGCGCGCCGAGACGGCCCCGGCGAACTGGCACCCTCGGGGGCATGAACACGGCCGTACCCTCGTTGCGCACTGCACCCGCGCCCCTCGTCGCGGCGGGGAACGCCGTCCTGCTCGGCGCGCACCCGTCGACGGATACCGACCTACACCGGGTCCGTCCGGGGATCTACACCGCGCGTCGGGCCTGGGAAGACCTGCCCGCGTGGGACCGATACCTCCTGCGCGTGCACGCCTTCCGCCTCGTCCGCCCCGACGCGATGTTCTCGCACGAGTCGGCTGCGGCGCTGAGAGGCTTGCCGCTCTTCGGTCACCCCCGACACCTCCACATCTTCGACGAGCGACGGGAGCGGTCGCTGGCCTACGGCGACGTGCACGTCCACACCAGCGCCGATCGCCGACGCGCACAGGATGCCGACGGCATCCTGCTCACGACAGTCGCCGACACCGTGATCGATCTCGCCCGCGCGCTCCCTCCCGCATTCGGCCTGGCCGTCGCGGATGCCGCCGTCCGCACGTCGGACGTGACGGGCATCGACCTGCGCGCCGTTCTCGAGCGGCAGCGAAATCCCCGCGGTCGGCGTCGCGCCGAGTGGGTTCTGTCCCGCACCACGCCGCTCGCCGAATCGGTCGGTGAATCTCTGAGCCGCGCCGTCATCGAGTGGTGCGGCTTCCCCTCCCCCGTCCTCCAACGGGAGCACCACGTCGAAGGACGCCGCTACCGCTCGGATTTCTGCTGGCCGGAGCACCGCGTGATCGGGGAGTCCGACGGGTGGATGAAATACGGCGGCGGCGGTGACCCGGCGGCATCCGCGGTCGCGATTCGCGAGGAGAAACGCAGAGAAGACGCACTACGCCGTGCGGGCTGGCGGATCGCTCGATGGGACTACGCCGGGGCGATCACCGTGACCGGCCTCCGCGACGCCCTCACCCGGGCCGGCCTCTCTCCGACGCGGGCGCCGGACACCGCGAACCTCTTCGCGGTCGCACGCAATCCGCGCTCTGCCTGACCCGCGGCGCGCTCCGCCCACCGAGACCCAGCGATAAACGCCGATCGTCGTGAGACACGCCGCGGCTCAGCGTGTTTCGAGAGAGATGGCGTTTATCGCGAGGGGGACCACCAACGCGGAACGCCCCGCGCGGCCGGGGCCGGGCGGGGCGTTCGCGAAAGACGCAGAAGGCGTCAGATCATCTTGGTGACCTGGTCGAACGAGAGCTCGACCGGGGTCTCGCGCTCGAAGAGCGACACCAGCACCGTGAGCTTGCCGCTCTCGGGCTTGATCTCGCTGATCGTGCCGGGAAGACCCGCGAACGAGCCCTCCTTGATCGTGATGGTCTCGCCGGTCTCGAAGTCGACCTCGGCGGGGA
>NZ_CAKKMM010000168.1:0-8134 GCF_918698205.1 Microbacterium sp. Bi128
CCGGATCCCGCTGCCTGACGGTTCTCTTCCCAGGACGTACCCCTTCCCAGACGTACTTCTTTCCAGACGTACCCCTTCCCGGACGTACTTCTTTCCGGACGTCCCCCTTCCCAGACGTCCCGTCTGAGACGCGGTTCACCGGCCCGAGGTCAGGTCCTCGGAGATAATTTCCGCCGTGGCCAGCGCCGCCTCACGCACGGCCTTGAGGTAGGCGTCCGGGTCGGGCTGCGCGGACACCGTCTGGGCCTGCAGCGAGACGTTGATGGCCGCCACCACTTTCGGCCCGTCGTGGACGGGCGCCGCGATGGACATCAGGCCCAGCTCCAGCTCCTGGTTCAGCAGGCACCAGCCCTGGGCGCGAACAGTATCCAGCTCCGCCAGGAGGGCGGCCCGCGTTCCGATGGCTCCGGGAGTGAGGGGCCGGATCTCGGCGGCCGCGAGGTACTCTTCCAGCTTCGCCGGCGGGAGGGCCGCGAGCAGCACCCTGCCCATGGAGGTGGCGTAGGCGGGGAAGCGGGTGCCCACCGTGATGCCGACCGTCATGATCCGCCGGGTGGACACCCGGGCGATGTAGGCGATGTCGGTGCCTTCGAGCACCGCGGCCGACGTCGACTCCCCCAGTTCGAGGGAGAGCTCTTCCAGATGCGGCTGGGCGAGCTGCGGCAGGGAGAGCCCGGACAGGTAGGCGTAGCCGAGCTGCAGCACTTTGGCAGTCAGGGCGAAGATCTTGCCGTCCGTGCGGACATAGCCCAGCTCCGCGAGCGTGTGCAGGAACCGCCGGGCGGTGGCCCGGGTCAGCTCGGTCCGGGCCGCCACCTCGGTCAGCGTCATCTTGGGGTGTTCCGTGTCGAAGGCACGGATCACGGCGAGCCCGCGCGCCAGCGACTGCACGTACTGGTCGCTGGCCGCGGGCGCGCCGCCGCTCTTGGCTGGCTCAGTCATTTTCCGCCTCTCGGTCCCGCATCACTTTAGCGGTGCCCACAGCTTGTCCGGCCGCAGGCCTGTCAGCTTGGGTCCGCCGCCCGGAGCGGCATCGGGACCATGGCCTGGAGTTCCTCGAGCGTGCAGCCGAAGGTCTCCCGCACCTGGACGCCGTCGGGTCCGGTCAGGAAGACGGCCTTGTCGGTGTAGACGCGGGTCACGCAGCCGATCCCGGTGAGCGGGTACGTGCAGGTCTCCACGAGTTTGGACACGCCGTCGCGGGTCAGGAGCGTCATCATGACGAAGACGTCCTTGGCGCCGGTGGCGAGGTCCATGGCGCCGCCGACGGCGGGGATCGCGTCCGGGGCCCCGGTGTGCCAGTTGGCGAGGTCGCCGGTGGCGGAAACCTGGAAGGCGCCCAGGACGCAGATGTCCAGGTGTCCGCCGCGCATGATGGCGAAGGAGTCAGCGTGGTGGAAGTAGGACGCCCCCGGCAGTTCGGTCACGGGGATCTTCCCTGCGTTGATGAGGTCGCCGTCGATCTGGTCCCCGGTGGCCTCCGGGCCCATGCCGAGCATGCCGTTCTCGGTGTGGAGCGTGATGTTCTGCTCCGGCTCGAGGTAGTTCGAGACCAGGGTGGGCTGGCCGATGCCGAGGTTCACGAACGATCCGGGGACGATGTCGCGGGCCACGAGGCGGGCGAGATCGTCACGGCCCAGCGGCTTGCCGGACGTCTGGAGATCAGCCTGGTTGCCGGTCCGCAGACTCTGGTCATTGGTTGGGATGCTCATCTCAGGCCACCTTCACAATGCTGTTGACGTAGATGCCGGGGGTCACGATGTTTTCCGGGTCCAGTCCGCCGGTGGGGACGATCCCGGACACCTGGGCGATGGTGTGTTTCGCGGCGGCGGCCATGATGGGGCCGAAGTTCCGCGCGGTTTTACGGTAGACCAGATTGCCCCGGCCGTCCGCCGTGAGGGCCTTGATCAGGGCGACGTCGGCGTGGATGGGGGTCTCGAACACCTGCCACTTGCCGTCCAGGAAGCGGGTTTCCTTGCCTTCGGCGAGCATGGTGCCGTAGCCGGTGGGCGTGAAGAAACCGCCGATCCCGGCGCCGGCGGCACGGATCCGCTCGGCGAGGTTTCCCTGCGGGACCAGTTCGAGCTCAACCTCGCCGGCGCGGTACTTGGCGTCGAAATGCCAGGAGTCGGACTGCCGCGGGAAGGAGCAGATCATCTTCTTCACCCGGCCTTCCTTGATCAGCAGGGCCAGGCCCTGGTCGCCCTGGCCGGCGTTGTTGTTCACCACGGTCAGGCCGGTGGCGCCGCACTCCAGCAGCGCGTCGATGAGCTCGAACGGCTGCCCGGCGTTGCCGAAGCCGCCGATCATCACGGTGGAGCCATCCTTGATGCCGGCGATTGCCTCGCCGACGGTGTCGATGAAATTCAGCATCTGTCTTTGCCCTGTCCTCTATGCCGCATCGCGGGAAGTTACGTTTTCGAGCACGACGGCGAGGCCCTGGCCGACGCCGATGCAGATCGCGGCGACGCCCCAGCGCTGCCCGGAGGCCTGCAGGGAACGGGCCAGGGTGCCGAGGATGCGGCCGCCGGAGGCGCCGAGCGGGTGGCCCATGGCGATCGCGCCGCCGTGCCGGTTCACGATTCCCGCATCGATGCCCCAGGCGTTGATGCAGGCCAGGGACTGCGCGGCGAACGCCTCGTTCAGTTCGACCGCGCCGACCTGGTCCCAGCCGATCCCGGCCTTGGCGAGGGCCCTGTTCGCGGCCTCGACCGGGGCGTAGCCGAAGTACTGGGGATCGTTGGCGTGCGCGCCGCGCCCGGCGATCCGGGCCACAGGCTCCATACCCAGGATCCCGGCGGCCTTTTCACTGCCCAGCCACGCCGCGGACGCGCCGTCGGAGAGCGGGGACGCGTTCCCGGCCGTGACGGTGCCGTTCCCGGTCCGGAACACGGTCTTGAGCCCGGCGAGCTTCTCCGCCGAAGACCCGGGACGGATGCCCTCGTCACGGACCAGGTCCGTGCCCGGGACCGGGACGACGAGGTTGTCGTAGAAACCCTCGTCCCAGGCCGCGGCGGCGAGGTTGTGGGAGGCGGCGGAGAACTCGTCCTGCTGCTCGCGGGTCACGCCGTACTTCTCCCGGAGCCGTTCGGTGGCCTCGCCCAGGGAGATGGTCCAGTCCGCCGGCATGGCCCGGTTCACCAGCCGCCAGCCCAGCGTGGTGGAGGCCAGGGTCAGGTCCCCGGCCGGGTAGGACCTCTCGGTCTTCGGCAGCACCCACGGGGCCCGGGACATCGATTCGGCGCCGCCGATCAACATCAGCTCGGCGTCGCCGGTGTTGATCTGGCGGGAGGCGATGATCGCCGCGTCCAGGGAGGACCCGCAGAGCCGGTTGACCGTGGTGCCCGGGACCGAGACCGGCAACCCGGCCAGCAGGGTGCCCATCCGGGCGACGTTGCGGTTCTCCTCCCCGGCGCCGTTCGCGTTGCCGAACACCACCTCATCGATCCGCTCCACGTCCAGGGCCGGGGCGCGCTTCACGGATTCGCGGATCACGTGCGCGGCGAGGTCATCCGGGCGGATCCCGGCGAGGCCGGAACCGAACTTCCCGAACGGCGTCCTCACAGCGTCATAGATAAATGCCTGATTCATGGGTTCTTGTCCGTTTCTGCTTCGTCCATGGCTGCGTCGTCCATGGAATGGAAGACCTGCTGGGCGGTCTTGAACGCGGTGTTGGCGGAGGGGACCCCGCAGTAGATGGCGGTCTGGAGCAGGATTTCCTTGATCTCGTCCCGGCTCAGGCCGTTGGTGATGGCGGCGCGGATGTGCATGGCCAGTTCTTCCCAGTGCCCGTGGGCCACCATGGCGGTCAGGGTGACGGCTGAGCGCATCTGGCGGCTGATCCCGGGCCGGGTCCAGATGCCGCCCCAGGCGATCCTGGTGATCATGTCCTGGAAGTCCTCCGTGAAGGAATCCTTGTTGGCGTTGGCGCGGTCCACGTGCGCGGCGCCGAGGACCTCGCGGCGGACTTTCATGCCGCCGTCGTAGATCTCTTGGCTGGTCGCGCCGGGCTGGACCACACCGTTGCGTTCGGGCCCGTGGAGTTCAGCACTGCCGGTTTCGGAGAGAGTCATGCTCCCGCTCCCTGGGACTCGGTCCAGGTGATGAGGCCCTTGAGCAGCTCGGCGACGTGACCCGGCGCCTCGAACGGCGCCAGGTGTGCCACGCCCTCCAGGCTGACGGCCGTGGCAGTGCCGCCGCCGGAGGTGATGCCCGCGGCGACTTCCCCGGCCATCGACGGCGGGGCGACGTCGTCCAGGGCGCCCGCCACAACCTGGGTGGGAACGCGAATGGTGCCGAGCTGATCCCGCACGTCGAAGCCGGCCAGGGCCTCGCAGCAGAAGGCGTAGCTGAAGCGGTCGGCGTCCCGGAGGCTGTGCAGGAGCCGGCTGCTGAGCTCCGGCTGGCTCTCCATGAAGCCCGGCGCGAACCAGCGCTGCGCGGAACCCTGGATCATCACCGGGGTTCCCTGCGTGCGCACGGTTTCTGCGCGTTCCAGCCAGCCCTCGGCAGTGCCGAGCTTCGCGCCGGAACACTGCACGGAGAGGCTCTTGAGCCGGTCGCCGTGCTTGATGCCAAGCTGCAGTCCGGTGGCGCCGCCGAGGGATACCCCGGCGTAGTGGAAGCGCGCGCCCGGGGCGATCGAATCGACCAGGCCGATCACGGCATCCGCGAGGTCGGCGACCGTGAAGGTCTCCTCCGCCGCGGGCGAGACGCCGTGCCCCGGCAGGTCCCAGGCGATGACGTCGACGTCGGCGCCCAGCAACGTGCCGGCCTGGCTCCACAGCAGGGAGGATGTTCCGAGCGAGGGCCCGACGATGAGGAGGGGCTTGTCGCCGAGTTCGCGCTGGGGCGACAGCAGGACTGCTTTGACGGTGGGTCTAGCCACGGGAAGCTCCGTTCTGGATTTGGTGGGCGAGGGCGCCGGCCTGGCCGGTGTATTCCGGATACGCCGCGAGGATGCGGCGGGAGATCTCAGCGGCCTGGCCGAGGTAGTTGGCCGGGTTCAAAAGTTCCTCAAGCCGGGCGTCGCTGAGCAGCTCCTCCGGGACAGCGGCGCGGAGCAGTGCCCGGTAGGTGTCCGCCTGCTCCGCAGCCGGGGCCAGGAGCGTTTCGTCCACGACGGCCTGCAGCCGCTGTTTCCCGGTCCGGGCGGCTCCCGGGCCGGCACCGGTCCCGTCCACAACGGTCCCGTCCAAAAGCGGTGCGACGGCGGCGTTGACGGCTTCGGAAAGCAGCAGCGGGCCGCCGAGCTCAAGGTTGCGGCGCATCGCTCCGGGGAAGATCGCCATCCCTTCTGCCAGTTCGCGCAGCTGCACCGCGGCGCCGAGGGCCAGGCGCAGCAGCTGGCGCAGGGCCGCCCATTCGCTGTGCCAGGCGCCGTCGGGGCGTTCGTCGTTGAAATTGGCGGCCGAGAGATGCAGCTGCGCAGCCAGTGCCGGGGCCTGCAGGGCGGCGCTGCGGATCAGCACGGAGAGCACGGGGTTCTGCTTCTGCGGCATGGCCGAGGACACGCCGCGCCCCGCGACGCGCGGTTCCGCGATCTCGGCAACTTCGGGCCGGCTCAGGAACAGGACGTCTGCGGCCATCTTTCCGGCCGCGTCGGTCACCGCCGCCAGCGCGTCGCCGAGCGAGGTCACGGCCAGCCGGTTGCTGTGCCAGGGGGCAGGAACGGGAGCGAGACCCAGGCGGGCGGCCAGCCGGTCGGCGAGGTCAAACGGGGACAGCGTCCCCGCGGCCGGCCCAGCGCCGTCAGTGAGTACAGCGCCGTCAATAAGTACAGCGCCGTCAATAAGTACAGTGCCGGAAGCCAGGGTCCCGGCGGCGCCGCCGGTCTGTACCGGCAGTTCGAGGGCCTCGAGCCGGCCGGCCGCGGCGGCCAGCCCGCTGAACCATTGCGCGGCCCGCAGCCCGAAGGTGTAGGGAAGCGAGTGCTGGGTCAGGCTGCGGGCCACACAAAGCGTGTGCCCGTGGGTTTCGGCGAGGCCGGCGAGGGCGGCCGTTGCCGACCGGAGCTCCGCGAGCAATTCGCGGATGGCCCCAGTGGCCAGCACCATTAGGGCAGAGTCGAGCACGTCCTGGCTGGTCAGCGAGGTGTGAACGGCGCGGACGGCACCGAGTCCGGCGGTGTCCAGGTTCCTGACCTGCTCCCGGAGGTCGGCGAGCAGCGGGATGACGGGGTTGCCGCCGCCTTGGGCCCGGACGGCGAGGCCCGCGACGTCGTACCGCTGCACGTCCGCGGCGGCGGCCACCACCGCGGCGGACCCGGCCGGGGCCAGGCCAGCCTCGTCCAGGACCGCCGCCCAGGCGGCCTCGACCTTGAGGATGGCGGCGAGCACCGCACGGTCCCCGGTCAGCGCCGCCACCAACGGCGACGCCGACACGGGACTGAGCAGGCCGGCGTCACCGTCGGTTTCGAAGAAGGTCACTTGGAGGCACCCTCGGCGCTGCTGAAATCCAGGAACACGGTCTCGCCCTCGCCCTGGAGGCGGATGTCCCAGTTCAGTCCGCCGTCGGGATCCCGGCGTGCGATCAGGGTCCGGCGCCGGTCCGGGTCAAGCGAGCTGAGCAGCGGATCCTTGGCCAGGGCTTCCTCTTCTTCCGGCAGGTAGACGCGGGTGAACAGGCGGTTCATCAGGCCCCGGGCAAAGACGGCGACGGCAATGAACGGCGCCGCGCCCTCCTCGGTGGGGCCGGGGTTCACCGTGGTGAAGGTGAAGGCGCCGGTGTTGCCGACAGCGCTGCGGCCGAAGCCGGTGAAGGTGTAGCCGTCCCGGACCAGGGAGCCCGTGCGGTGCGGGACCTTGCCGTCCGCGTCGGCCTGCCAGATCTCCAGGATCGCGTCCGGGATCGGGTGCCCGGCGCCGTCATAGACGGTGCCCTGGAGCCGGATGGAACCCGGGGATCCGGGAGCCAGGAGCTCGCGGTCCTTGGCGAAGGGCAGGGCGTAGCCATAGAACGGCCCCACGGTCTGGCCCGGTGTCGGGGTGAGTTTACCCACGGCGTTGCTATTCATTCTCATCGCCTCCTGCGCCCAATGCCTCGTTTTCGGTCCAGGTCCGCTTGGACCCGGTCAGGACGATGTCCCAGTTGTACGCCAGAGCCCATTCAGGCTTGGTCTGCTCGTGGTTGTAGGTGGCCACGAGCCGGTCGCGGGCATCCTGGTCCACGATCGACTGGTAGATCGGGTCCAGCGGGAACAGCTGGTCACCGGGGAAGTACATCTGGGTGACGATCCGCTGGGTGAACTCCTGCCCGAACAGGGAGAAGTGGATGTGGGCCGGGCGCCAGGCATTGAGGTGGTTCTTCCACGGGTAGGCGCCGGGCTTGATGGTGGTGAAGCTGTAGGAGCCGTCCGCGCCCGTGATGCAGCGGCCGACGCCGGTGAAGTTGGGATCCAGCGGTGCCGGGTGCTGGTCACGCTTGTGGATGTAGCGGCCGGCGGAGTTCGCCTGCCAGATTTCGACAAGCTGGCCGGCGACGGGGCGTCCGTCGCCGTCGAGCACCCGGCCGGAGACCACGATGCGTTCGCCGAGCGGCTCGCCGTTGTGCGCGATGGTCAGGTCCGCTTCCAGCGCGTGCACGTCCATGTGCCCGAACGCCGGCGAGTACAGTTCGATGGTTTCCGGATCCGCGTGGTGCAGATCTTTGGTGGGGTGGCGCAGGACGCTGCTGCGGTACGGCGCGTAGTCGAGCCGCGGCTGGGTTTCGGCCGGGGTTCCGCCTTTGAGGGCCTGCGCGTACGCTTCGCCGATCGCCTTCATCTCGGCGCTGAGGTCCGCCTGCGACTCCGCGGCAGTATCCAAGGCATGCGCGGCGGGCGCATACGTCTTTGGTGCGGCCTCCGTGGCTTCGTCGGACACGTCCTCGGTGATCGGGTCGGCGTTGAAGACGTCGAGGTTGATTTCTTCAGGCACAGCAGCCTCCTTTCGTTGGTGTGTTTGTTGTTCGGATGGGGTCAGGAAGTACGGGTCAGCTGGTGCAGGTGGTCGTACTGGACGGCGTGCCGCACCGGGGCGTTCGGGGCGCCATAGCCGTCGTAGGCACCGCGGCGCTCCACCATTTCGAAGAACACGCTGCCCACCGTGGCGGTGTAGAAGTGCAGGAACTCGCCGTCGGCGTCGCGGTCATAGAG